>JAFMQQ010000667.1 GCA_017354595.1 Micromonosporaceae bacterium | reverse complement strand
CACTGCCCGAGCCGCTGCGTGCGGCGGTGGCGGGTTTCGCCCGACACCTAGCCAGCGAGCGTGGACGCTCCCCGCACACGGTGCGCGCGTACCTCGGGGACGCCGTCTCGCTCCTCGATCACGCGGTACGGATGGGCCGCACCGAACTGGGCACCCTCGACCTCACCGTGCTGCGCAGCTGGCTGGCCAGGCTGCGTACCACTGGCGCCGCCCGCGCCTCGCTCGCCCGGCGGGCGGCCGCAGCGCGTACGTTCACCGCCTGGGCGCACCGGGAGCAGCTGATCCCGACCGACGTGGGACTGCGGCTGGCGAGCCCCCGGGTCCGCCGCCCGCTGCCGTCGGTGCTGCGTCAGGACCAGGCGACCGAGCTGGTTGACGCGCCACACAGCGGTGAGCCGGTGGCGTTGCGGGACAAGCTGGTGCTGGAGCTGCTCTACGCGTCCGGTATCCGGGTCAGTGAGCTCTGTGGGCTGGATATGTCCAATGTGGACCGCAATCGGCGCCTGGTACGCGTCCTCGGCAAGGGCGCCAAAGAGCGCTCCGTCCCCTTTGGACTGCCGGCGGAGCGTGCAGTGGACGCCTGGCTGCGGTACGGCCGCCCGGCGCTGGCCGGGCCACGCAGCGGCGATGCGCTGCTGCTCGGCGCACGGGGTGGCCGGCTGCAGCCGGCGGTTGCCCGCCGGATCGTGGCGGAGTACGCCCGCCGCGCCGGCCTTCCGCACACCGGACCGCACACCCTGCGCCACTCGGCCGCCACCCACCTGCTCGAGGGCGGCGCGGACCTGCGGCTGGTGCAGGAGATGCTGGGTCACGCCACGCTCGCCAGCACCCAGATCTACACGCATGTCTCGATCGAGCGGCTCCGCGAGGCGTACCGGCAGGCCCACCCACGCGCCTGATCCGGACGGCGCCGGTCTCCGCGCAGCCTCAGCCGGTGGCGGTCTGCAGCGGAAGCAGGCGGATGCGGGCGAAGCCGAGCAGGGCCAGTGGGTCGAGGTACACATCGCCGCGGCGTAGACCCCAGTGCAGGCAGGCCGCTATCGGGCAGCCCGGATGGCCGGCGAGCAGGATGGCGATCGGATCGCTGGCAGCGACCTGCTGGCCCGCGTGTACCAGCGGCCGCACCGGTTCGTAGGTGGTGCGCAGGCCGCCGGCGTGGTCGATGCTGACCACACCGACCCCGGCGACCTGGCCGGCGAAGGCGACCGTACCGGCACCGGCGGCGCGTACCACGGCACCGGGTGTGGCGGCGAGGTCGACACCGCGGTGGCCGGGCAGCCACGGCTGCGGTGGCGGCTGGAAGGGCCGGGTGACCTGGGGCGTCCCGTCCAGCGGCCAGCGGAAGGCGGGAGCCGGTGCCGGCGGCGCGGCAGGATAGGCCGGTGCCCGAACAGCGGGCGACCCCGGCATGCCCGCCGCCGGAGCAGAGGCGGCCAGGCCAGCAGAGGCTACAAGGGCGAGTGCGACGACGGCCAGGCGGAGCAACCAGCGCTTCATGCGGGGCAGCATCGCCGGCACCCCGCGTACCAAGCAACCACCGGCACCGTCCCCTGTGGACAGCGAGGGTGCATGTGGACAGACGCGGGCCGGGCGAGTCGGGCCTGGGTCGCGGGTCAGGTCTGGCCGGCGGTCAGCCCAGGCCGCGCGCCGACGCGCGGAACAGCACCCGGTCCTGGCCCGGCCCGGCATAGTCCGGCATCATCACCGCGCTCATACCCAGCCTGGTGTGGAACCCGATCGAGGTGGTGTTCGCCGGCGACGTGATCGCCTGCAGCTCGACCGCGCCCTCCGACGCGGCCCGGCGGGCGAAGCTCTGCCACAGCGCCCGTCCCAGCCCACGTCCCCGGTACGCCGGCCGTACCGCCACCGCGTGCACGTACCCGAGGCCGGCCGCGGTGATGACACCGAGCAGGTACCCGACCGTGGCCCGCCCGTCCCGGGCGATCAGACCGTACTCGCCGAACTGCTGGAACCACACCCAATGGTGGATGCCGCGCATATCCCGGCCGTTGGGGAAGTCCGGGCTGTACCAGAACTCGTCGTGCGCGGCGAGCACCTCGGCGAGCAGTGCGGACGGTCCGGCAACCCCTAGGGGTTCGATGGTCACTGACATCAGCGCAGATTCAGGGGTATCGGCCCTGGCCGGGCGACTGGTGGCGGCGCACCATGGGCTCATGGAAAACGGTCACGGATTGCGCAACTTCCTACTGCTCATCGTTGGTCTTGTGGTAGTCGGCGCCGTTGCCTGGTGGGTGGTCAAGGCCTTGCTATCGGTGGCCCTCTACCTCCTGGGCATCGCCCTGCCGGTGCTGGTCGTCGGCGGCGTCGTTTATCTGGTCTGGCGTTCACGTCGATCGTTGACCGGCAGGGGCCGGCGGGGGATCGGCTCGTAACGGTACCATCGACGAGCTTGACCGCGGGTCCGCAACCGGCCCGCGGTCAGGTAGCTGTCAGTGGAAGAGCTCAGCTCCCGAAGCCGGCGTCGGACGGCAACGAGATGTCCGGCTTCTCCAGCTCCTCGACGTTGACATCCTTGAATGTCATCACCCGTACGTTCTTGACGAAGCGGGCCGGGCGGTACATGTCCCAGACCCACGCGTCGTGCATCTCGACCTCGAAGTA
>JAFMQQ010000666.1 GCA_017354595.1 Micromonosporaceae bacterium | reverse complement strand
CAGCGGTACCCGGGGAAGTTTCTGCCGCATCGCGTCAGGTGCGGCGGTCCGGCCAGTGTCCTCAGCGCAGGACCCACAAGATCGATAGTATTCTCAAGTACTTGACTGGAGTAGCCTGGCCTTGTGGCCTACCGCTTGGAGATCGTTAGGGAGGTACGCGAATGGCTACATCAGCTTCGTGGCACCGATCGCGCCAGCGCCATCCTGGTCGGTCAAGCAATCACAGCACTACTTGAATCGTCGCCGGCGACAAGGCGGGCAAGTGGACGACCTGGTACCGGAGTTCGATACCCCTTGCAGAAGCGAGATACGCAACGTATTTGAAAGAGAAAGAAGAATCATGAGCAGCACCAACGGGTACGACCGCGAAGGCTTCCTCGCCGAGTTCTTTCCGGATAGCGCTGATCGGGCTCAGGTGGAAGCGGGAGCTCGGGCCATCATCAACGTGAGCCGGGCGCACCGGCTCGCCGAGATGCGCAAGCGCCTGGGGCTGACACAAGCGGAGGTCGCCGAACGGATGAACGTGCGCCAGGAGCGCGTCTCCGCCATCGAGCGCGCCAAGGTGGACGCCAGCGAGCTACGGACCCTGGCCGCGTACATCAGCGCCCTTGGCGGGCGGATGGAGATCGTGGCCGACTTCGGCGGCGAGCGCCTCGTGGTCGGATGACCCGGCCCCAGCGGCTCGCTCAGCTCACCCGGCCGGCGAGGTAGGCGTCGATCTCGGCCAGCAGGCCGGCCTTCTCCTGGGTATCGAGGAACGAGTAGCGGACCGCCCGCCGGGCCAGCTCCGCCACGCCTTCGTCGTCCAGGTCGAGCAGCCGCGCGGCGACGGCGTACTCCTGGTTGAGGGTGGTGGAGAACATCGGCGGGTCATCCGAGTTGATGGTCACCGGTACCCCGGCGGCGACCAGTGCCCGCAACGGGTGCTCGGCCAGCGACGGTACCGCCCGGGTGCAGACGTTGGAGGTGGGGCACACCTCCAACGCGATGTCGTGATCGGTCAGGTAGGCCATCAAGGTCTCGTCCCGGGCGGCCGCGATACCGTGGCCGATGCGTTCCGGCGTCAGGTGGTGTACGGCGTCCCACACCGTCTGGGCACCGGTGGACTCGCCGGCGTGCGGTACACAGTGCAGTCCCGCCGCCCGGGCGGCCGCGAAGTGCTCCGCGAACTGGCCCCGGGGTACCCCCCGCTCGGGGCCGGCCAGGCCGAAGCTGACCAGCCCGTCCGGGCGCAGTCCCAGCGCCACTTCGAGAGTCGTCTGCGCCGCTTCGAACCCCGCCTCGCCGGGGATGTCGAAGCACCATCGCAACTGGATGCCGTGGTCCCGCGCGGCGCGCTGCCTCGCCTCCTCGATCGCCTCGCAGAATGCCTGCGCCGGGATGCCCCGCTTGACCGAGGAGTACGGCGTGATGGTCAGCTCCGCGTACCGCACCTGCTGCGCCGCCAGTCCGGCGCCGATGTCGTACGTCAACGTGAGCACGTCCTCCGGGTCGCGGATCAGATCCACGACCGACAGGTACACCTCGATGAAGTGGGCGAAGTCGGTGAACTGGAAGTAGTCGGCGAGCAGGTCCGGGTCGGCGGGTACCGGCGAGGAGCCTTCGTGCCGGGCGGCGAGCCGGGCCACGGTCTGCGGCGACGCCGAACCGACGTGGTGGACGTGCAGCTCGACCTTGGGCAGTCCGGCGATGAAGTGTTGCGTGGTCCGGCCCACCGTCTCACCGACGTCGTGCAGCATGCCGACTCTCCATTCTGGACTCAGCTCGACTCTCCAATGTGGACACCACGGGAGGCCATGAAGGGCAGCGGGTCGGTCGCGCCCGCGGACGACCGGTCGCCACCCAGGTGTACCTCGAAATGGCAGTGTGGACCGGAGGAGTGGCCGGTGTCGCCGACGAGGCCGATCTGCTGGCCGGCGCGGACCGTCTGGCCGACCGTGACCATCGGCCGGGCCAGCATGTGGCAGTACCGGGTGATCACCTGGTCCGCGTGCGTGATCTCTACGTACCACCCGCAGCCCAGTACGTTCAGCCCGCCGTCCCGGTCGCAGCCCCAGAACGCCCCACTGGCCAGGTGCGCCTGGCACCGCACCAGCGTCACCACACCGGAGGCGGCCGCATAGATCGGGGTACGCTTCGGTGCCGCCAGGTCGTCGCCGTCGTGGGTGGGGCGCTGCGGCGTCCGGAACCCCGAGGTGAGGTGCGCACCCGGCACCGGATCGGTCCAGCCGGAGGCGGTGACCTGCCGGGTGTGCGCGCACTGCAGGTTCGCCACCGACCCGGCGGCCCGGGCCGCTCCGTTCGCCAGCGTGTTCACGATCAGGGTGGCCAGCGGCTCGTGCTTGGCGTACGCATCCGGGAAGGCGCTGCGCTGCACCGCTTGCGCCGCCTCGGTCAGCGGCAGCGATTGCCAACCCGGTACGGTCAGCAGCTTCTGGTAGAACCTGCGCGAGGCGTAGGCCGGGTCCATCACCTGGGCCGGCGTACCCCAGCCCTGACTCGGCCGCTGCTGGAACAATCCGAGCGAGTCGTGGTCGTTGTGCGGACCGAGGTTGCCCAGGTTGTGCAGCGAGGACTCCTGCAACGCGGTGGCGACGGCGATCACCCAGCCGCGCGGCGGTA
>JAFMQQ010000665.1 GCA_017354595.1 Micromonosporaceae bacterium | reverse complement strand
AGCAGCACCTCCTGGTGCTGCACGTCGCGGAAGTACTCCGCCATGGTCAGCGCCGAGAGCGCCACCCGCAGCCGGGTACCGGGCGGCTCGTCCATCTGGCCGAAGACCAGTGCCGTCGCGCCGAGGGTCTCGCTCTCGGTCATCTCGGTGATCAGGTCGTTGCCCTCGCGGGTACGCTCGCCGACCCCGGCGAAGACCGACACGCCACCGAAGTTCCGCGCCACCCGGTAGATCATCTCCTGGATGAGCACCGTCTTGCCCACACCGGCGCCGCCGAACAGGCCGATCTTGCCGCCCTTCACGTACGGGGTCAGCAGATCGAGCACCTTGATGCCGGTCTCCAGCATCTCGGTCTTCGGCTCCAGTTCGGCCAGGGCGGGCGCGTGCCGGTGGATCGGCCAGCGCTCGGACACCTGGAGCTGCTCGCCGGGCTTGAGGTTGAGTACGTCGCCGTAGGCGTTGAAGACGTGCCCCTTGGTCGCGTCGCCGACCGGTACCGTGATCGGGCTCCCGGTGTCCTGTATCTCGGCGCCGCGGACCAGCCCGTCGGTCGGCTGCATGGAGATCGCCCGGACCATGTTGTCGCCCAGGTGCTGGGCCACCTCCAGGGTCAGCGTCTTGCGCCCCTCGGCCAGCTCCACATCCACGTGCAGCGCGTTGTAGATGTCCGGCATCGCGTCGCGCGGGAACTCCGCGTCCACCACCGGGCCGATCACCCGGGTGACCCGGCCGGTACCGGCCGCGGTCTGCTCCACTGCCTCTGCTGGTGCGGTCATCACGTCTCACTCCCCGCCGCGGCCAGGGCGTTCGCCCCGCCGACGATCTCGCTGATCTCCTGGGTGATCGCGGACTGACGCGCGGAGTTCATGTCCCGCGTGTACTTCCTGATCAACTCTTCGGCGTTGTCGGTCGCGCTCTTCATGGCCCGCCGGCGGGACGCCGACTCGCTGGCGGCCGAGTCCAGCAGGGCACTGAAGATCCGGTTGTTGATGTACTTGGGCAGCATGGCGGCGAGCAACTGCTCCGCCTCGGGCTCGAACTCATAGCTGGGCAGCACGCCCTCGCCGTGGGTGACCTCCAGCGGCGCGAGTTGCCGCGCCTCCGGTGTCTGGGTCATCAGGCTGCGGAACCGGGTGAAGACCAGGTGCAGCTCATCGATGCCCTGGACCCGGTCCTCGCCCGGACCCTCCGCGGTATCGTCGCCGCCGGCCATGAACGCCCTGACCAACGTCTCGCCCACCTCACGCGCGTGGATGAAGCCGGGCCGCTCGGAGAAGCTGGTCCACTGTGCCTCGATCGGCCGGTTGCGGAACCGGTAGTAGGTGACGCCCTTGCGGCCGATGACGTAGAGCAGGACCTGCTTGCCGTCCTGGCGGAGCCGGGCGATCAGCTCCTCGCAGGTGCGGATGGCGTTGGCGTTGTACCCGCCGGCCAGGCCGCGGTCGCTGGTGATCAGCAGTACCCCGGCCCGCCGCACCGGCGTCCGGGGTACCAGCAGCGGGTGGTCCAGGTTGCTGTTGGAGGCCAGCGCGGAGAGCACCTTGGTGATCTCGTTGGCGTACGGCTGGAAGGCGTGGATGCGCTCCTGCGCCTTGCCGATCCGGCTGGTCGCCACGAGCTCCTGCGCCTTGGTGATCTTCTTGGTCGAGGAGACCGTACGGATCCGGCGCCGCAGCACGTTCAGTTGGGCGGGCACGGGATGCTCACCTCCGCACCGTGACCTCGACGGATTCGCGCTTCTCCGCGCCCTCCTCCAACGCCGGCGCCTCCGGCTCGTTGACCCGGACCTCGCCGGCCTCCGGCTGGAACTGCGGCTTGAACCGCTCCACCGCCTCGTTCAGCTTGGCGATCACGTCGTCATCCCAGGTGCCCCCGGCGATCCGGTCCAGCGTCTCGCGGTACTCGCGGCGCACGTAGCCGAGGAACTCGGTCTCGAACTTGCGTACGTCGCCGACCGGGATGTCGTCCAGCTTGCCCTCGGTACCCAGCCACACCGAGACCACCTGCTCCTCTACCGGGTACGGCGAGTAGTTCGGCTGCTTGAGCAGCTCCACCAGGCGGGCGCCGCGGTCCAGCTGCATCCGGGAGGCCCGGTCCAGGTCGGAGGAGAACGCGGCGAACGCCTCCAGCTCCCGGAACTGGGCCAGGTCCAGCCGCAGCCGGCCGGCGACCCGCTTCATCGGGCGCTGCTGCGCGTTGCCACCCACCCGGGAGACCGAGGTACCCACGTTGATCGCCGGGCGTACCCCGGAGTTGAACAGGTCCGGGTCGAGGTAGATCTGGCCGTCGGTGATGGAGATCACGTTGGTCGGGATGAAGGCGGAGATGTCGTTCGCCTTCGTCTCAATGATCGGCAGCCCGGTCATCGAGCCGCCGCCCAGCTCGTCGGAGAGCTTCGCGCACCGCTCCAGCAGCCGGGAGTGCAGGTAGAAGACGTCACCCGGGTACGCCTCGCGGCCGGGCGGGCGGCGCAGCAGCAGAGAGATCGCGCGGTACGCCTCCGCCTGCTTGGTCAGGTCGTCGAAGACGATCAGCACGTGCTTGCCGTTGTACATCCAGTGCTGGCCGATTGACGAGCCTGTATATGGCGCCAGGTACTTGAAGCCGGCCGGGTCGGAGGCGGG
>JAFMQQ010000664.1 GCA_017354595.1 Micromonosporaceae bacterium | reverse complement strand
ATCGAGCGGTAGCCAGCCCGACCGCGCCGGGGCGCCGGCGGGGTGGGTTGAGCGCCGGCCGGGGTCGGGTGGGGTGAGGGTTGCGCCACCGCTTTGCTCTGCTTACCTGGGGGGCTACACCAAAAGGACGAGGCGTCCACTCACCCGAAAGGTGATGCGCATCTGTAAGCAGAGCAAGCAAGGACAGAGCAAGCAAGGACAGAGCAAGCAGGGACAACAGGTCCGCTCTGTGGGCTCCGCTCCGTGTCTCGATTTGGTTGACGCCAATATGACACGCCGAGCGCGCCAGACAGATGGCGACAACCCGTAGAATCCATCCGCATCTACGATTCGAGGCAATGACCACAGTGGACCGGCATCGCCGGTGCCGCATGCGGTTCCCGAAGCCCAACCGGCGACCGGGCAGCGACCCTGAGCCGGCGGGCGTCCGTGATCCGGGGAAATCCCCCATCCGGCCCGAGCGTGCCGGGAGCTAGAGTCGACGGCGTGACACAGATGCGGTACCAGACTCCGGCACAGCAACCGATTCCCGTCCGCCGGCACCGCTTCCTGCGAGGCGTGGCGTTGGTGGTAGGCGTCATACTTGGCCTGTACCTGATCGGCCGGGCGATCGCCGAGCCGTTCCTCATCGATTTCTCCGACCCGTCCACTTACCACCTCGCCTGGGGCGGGCCGCACCTGATCGGCGTACTGGCAGTCCACTGTGGACCAGGGATTGTGTCGGCCGCCTGGATGGTCTCCGCGGTTCTGCGGCGCAGCCACCGCCGGTCGCGGAGCCGGTGACAAGCCGCACCGGTTACCGGCGCCGGCGCACCGCGGCGATCAGCGCCCCTACTACCGCGCCGAGCGCGACCAGTCCGGCGATGCCCGCCACCCAGGCCACTGTGTACCGCGGACTCCGGTGGGTGCCGGAGTCGGCTGGTCGCCTCGGGCTGGGTGCCACGCGCGGGTAGCGCAGGATCGGCGGCCGGCGCCCTTCCGAGACCGTCAGCAGCGATACGCCGTCGCTGTCGTAGGCGACCGACTCACCCTGCGGCTCATCCGGTAACGGGATCCGCACCGGTGTACCGGTCGTGATGGCGCGCACCACGTCGCCGCCGGTCACCGGGAACTCGAACGCGTCGGCGTAGGTACGCAGCACCACCCGGCTGCCGTCGGGCGAGTCGGCCCCACCGGTCACCACCGCCCTGCCGGCCAGACCGAACGGGTTGCTGGTACCGGTACCGGGCAGGGCGAACTCCCCCACGCTGTGCATGGGCACCGGCTGGTCGGTCCTAAGTGGACCGTCCGGTTGGTACAGTCGCGTGGTGAACGGATCCTTGGTGGCGATGACCGGGGTACCGTCACCCGCGAGCACCAGCGCCTCAGCGTCGTGCGGCCCGTCCGGGTAGGTCAGCCGGTAGAGCACCGGCGGGTTCGCGCATTGCGGTGCAGGCGAGCATGGCGCCAGCCGCCACAGCGCGACGGTCTGCCGATTCTGGTTGTTGTCGCCGATGTCGGCGACCCAGATCGTACCGTCGGGTGCCCGGGCGAGGTCTTCGGTGTCACGGGGGGTGGACGGGTACCGGACGGCACGGGTGACGGCGCAGCGGTTGTTGAGGAAGAAGATCCGCCAGTGGCTGGCATCGCTGGAGCCATCGTCGATGACAACGAAGCCGTCGGGCGTGCGTACCATCCCGGAGAGCTCGGTCAGCCGGCCGTCGGTGACGGTACAGACGGTCGTCGGCCTCGGCCCGCTCGCGCTGGGCGTGCCGGCCGGTGCCGCCATAGCCGCGGCTGGCCAGGCGAGGACCACCGGTACCACCAAGGCTGCTGCACGTCGCACGCCCGCCAGCCTGCCACGGGTGGGTCCCGCGCGTCCCGCAGGCGCGCTACCGCTGCGCATGGTGGCCCGGAGGGCGAGGGTAAGATGCCAACGTTCTTCGATGAGTGCGGCACGGATCGGCCACCGGTATGTCGATCTCGACACATCGGAGGGTTGAAGGCGGGTTGACGCGCAGATGGCTACTGGCGGCACAGGCCGGGTCCCAGCCGAACAGGTCCCGGCCGAACAGGTCCCGGCCGAACAGGCAGGGGACCTCGCCACGCTGCTGCGGACCTGGCGCGAACGGGCACTGTTGACCCAGGAGCAGCTTGCCAGCCGGGCCGGCGTGAGCGTCGGTACGGTCCGCGGCCTGGAGTCCGGCCGGATCAGGCGCCCGCGCAACGAGTCGCTGCGGCTGCTCGCCGACGGTCTCGGGCTCCCGGCGGCCGAACGGGCCACGTTGACGGCGATCCTGCGGCCGTACCGGTCGGCGCCGGCGGTACCGGCACAGTTGCCGGCCGACCTGTCCGGCTTCACCGGTCGCGACCTGTACCTGAAGGCATTGGACGAGTTGATCCAGTCCGATGTGGAGGGTGGCGGTACCGCGGTGGTGATTTCGGCGATCGCCGGGATGGCCGGGATCGGCAAGACCGCGCTGGCGCTGCACTGGGCGCACCGGGTGCGGGACCGGTTTCCGGATGGGCAGCTGTATGTGAACCTGCGCGGGTACTCCACGGCGCAGCCGATGCGGCCGGTGGAGGCGCTGTCCGGGTTCCTGGTCGGGCTGGGGGTGCCGGCGGAACGGGTGCCGGTCGAGCTGG
>JAFMQQ010000145.1 GCA_017354595.1 Micromonosporaceae bacterium | reverse complement strand
GGGCGGGCCGGTGCCGGCTCCCGGCCCGGGTGGCAGGCCGCCGGTACCCGTGCCGGGCGCCACCGGTCCGGGTGGGATGCCACCGGGTGCCGCCCGTCCGCCGGTACCCGTGCCGGGTGCTGTCCGTCCGGTTGGGATGCCGCCTGCCCCGGCGCCTGCGCCGGCCTCGGTCAGTGGCGCCGGCAATCCAGTCAGTGGCGCGCCGACTCCGGTCAGCGGTGCACCCGCACCGAACCAGGTGAGCGGGCCACCGATCTCACCGGCCCGGCCCGCGCCCGGCCCCACCCGTCCGGCGCCGCAGCCGCCCCGGATGGCGCCGCCCGCCGGTCCGTTGCCACCGACCGGTCCGATGCCGCCCCGGCCGGTACCGGTACCTGTCGGCCGGCCCATGCCGATGCCCGCGCCGGCGGCGCAGCCGGCACAGCGGGCCTGGTACCAGGAGCCCGCGAAGATCGGCACCGCAGTGGCGCTGGTCGTACTGGCCGGGCTGCTCGTGGTGCTGATCGTGGTGGCGACCAGCTGAGCCGTCCCGGCCACCGCGCCCGGCCGCTTCGGGTCGGCTCAGGCGGCGGCACCCCACCAGCGGGCGAGGGAGCTGGTTGCCGGGTCGTCGGAGAGCAGCAGGGCCGACCACGGGTCACGGCCGGCTGGCTGCTCCATCCCCGAATAGGCGAACAGGTCCTCCGGTGGCGCCGCCTGGTCGGCGTACGAGTCGTGGTCGGGTCCGGCGGCGTCGTCGTGCCCGCTGCCCAGCGTGTCCGGGTCGGTCCACGGGTAGCCGTCCAGCGGTTCCGGCGGCGGGTGGCCCAGGTCCAGCGGGGGCGGGAAGTCCGAGGCGTGCCAACCGGGGTCGGGGTCGGCGGTCAGGTCGGGGTCGCCGAATGCGAGGTGGTCCGGCTCGGTCAGGTCGTGCGGCGGTAGGTCGTCGGGTCCGCCGGTGTCCGGGAATCCGTCGGCTCCGGGCGGCTCCCAGCCGCTCGGGTCGCTGTGGCCAGGTTCGCCTGCGCCCGGGTCGCCACCCACGCTGTCGTGCAGCAGGTCCGGTCCCGGGTCGGGGTGCAGGTACGGCTGGCCCGCGTCGAACGCCTCGTGCCCGGTGGGGTAGTCCTCGAACTCACCCGGCACGCCGCCGTGGCCCAGCCCGCCGTCGAGCTCGCCTGAGCCCGAACCGTCGTGGCCGGAGAGGTCGGCGGTGTCGCCATCGCCGAGATCCCCGTGCTCCTCCGGCCAGTCCTGCCACTCGTGGTGGTCCATCGCTACTCCTGCGTGTCCGCGGGTGCGGCCGGTGCGAGCTGGCGTACCTTCACCAGTACCTCGTCGACCCCTTTGATCCGGGCGCGTAGCGCGTCCCGCTGCGCCTGCAACGCGGCGCGTCGCTTGGCCCGGCTCGCCTTGTCCTCCGCCATCGCCTTGTCGATCTCGGCGATGTGCGCGTCCAGCTGCTGCAGCCGCCGCTCGATGGCGTCGTCGAGGGCGAGGGTCAGCGCGTACTGCAGGTCGGTGAACCGGTGCGTGATCTCGTCGGAGAGCGCCGCCCTGGCCTCGCCCATCACCTCGCGCAGCCAGGTGCGCTGCTGCTGCTTGTCCGTCATCGACTTGCGCTTCCACACCATGAAGGCGCCGGCGGCAAGGCCGAGGCCGATGCCGACGACCGGCAGCACCAGGCCGGCGCCGGCGATCCCGGCCAGGCCGAGTGCGCTGGCACCGGCGGTGGCGGCCCGGCCGGCCATCATCGCCGCGCCGGCCGAGGACATCACCACCACCGCGTTGTCCCCACCGGCACCCTCGCGGCGGGGCTTGGTGTTCAACGCGTGCCGCAGCCGGGCGTTGAGCCGGCGCAGCACGAACTGCAGCTCGTGCGGGGCGAACACCTGGGCGAGCACCCGCTGGCCCACCTGCCGGAAGCGCCACTCCAGCTCCTGCGACAGCCGTACCGACAGCGCGGCCAGCGCCCGATCCACCTCCTGCGGCATCGCCTTGAGATCCGAGCCGGAGCCCTTGTCGATCCGGGTGAGGAAGTCCTCCTGCAGCCGGGTGACGTACTGCCGCAGCCTGGTGGTCGCCTCCACCCGGGCCCGTTGGGTCTCGGTGGACAGCGTCAACGACCATTGCCGCGACTCGGTGCGTTTGCGGGCAGCGACCCGGGTCCGCTCCTCCCGGGCCCGCTCCGCCGCGCCCGGGTCCGGGTCGGTCGCGCCCATCCGCTCGCCGACCTCCTGGTCCATCCGGACGATCTCGCTGCGCAGCGCGCGCAGTACGTTCGCCTGCTGCAGTACGTGGCCGCGGCCGGCCAGCTCGATCATCGCGTGCTGAAGTTCGCCGATGCGGGACTCGCTTACCAGCTCGGCGGCGGCGGCCGGCATCTGGAGGGCCAGCTCGGCCAGGCGGGCCGAGACCGGGTACCACGGAGCGCTGGCGAACCGTGGCGCGTGGGTCTGCAACTGGCCCCGGTTGTCGGCCAGGATGGTCCGCCAACCAGGGTAGGCGTCCACTTTGGTCAGTGCGAAGATGACGAAGTTGATCCGCTTGCTCGCCTCGATGAGGAAGTTCAGCTCCGGTTGGGAGAACGGCGAGGAGGCGTCCACCACGAACAGCAGCGCGGTGGAGCGTTCGACCGCGTCCAGGGCGATCTCGGCGTGCATCGAGTCCAGCCCGCCCACCCCCGGCGTGTCAACCAGGGTCAGGTACTTCAGCAGCGGCGCGGAGTGCTGCACCTCGATACGTCGCGGCGGGCGTATCCCGTCGGGCAGCTGACCCAGGACGGTGCCCCAGTCGCGCAGGTCGGTCAGGCGCAGCGCGACCGGCTCTTCCCGGCCGGGTATCCAGGCGCGTGCGCCGTGCATTGTGGAGTGGCTGAACTCCAGGTACGCGGCGGTGGTCACCGCGGCGTCCACAGGGGACAGACCGGGCACACCGACCAGAGCGTTGACCAGTGAGCTCTTGCCACGCTTGGTCTCGCCCACGATCGCGTACGCGGGCCGGGTGACTTCCCGCCGGCGCAGCGAGTCGATGTCGGCGGCGGCGTCCGGGTCGCTCTTGCGGACGAACGCCAGGGTACCCTCGACCGCCTGCTTGATCATGCGGGCGGCAGCGGCGTCGCGGTCGCTGGCGCCGGCCTTCGCAGCGGCGGGTGCGTCCGTTGTCATGCCGCCCTGCCTTGCCGGGCAAGCCCGGGGGCGAAGAGTGCATCGGTGGTCACGTCGGCCGCCCCTCGATGTTGGCGGCCGCCTGGTAGACGGTCACCACGGGGGCGCGCAGCAGCACGCCGCGGTCGGCATAGCCGGGCGTCTCCACCATTGCGACGGTACCCACGTGCGCCGGATCCTGGGTCGGCTCGACACCGGCGGCCTCCTGCCAGGTGGGGTCGAACGGTTCCCCGACCGGCTGGAGGGTCACCACGCCGACCTCCTCAAGGGCCTGGTCCAACCGCTGCGCGAGGGCCGTGCTGGTGATCCGGTCACGCAGGTAGATGCAGGCCCGGATCAGCGTCGCCCGGTCGGCCGCGTCCGCCGAGGCGGCGTCGTACGGTGGCGCCGGTTCGGCCAGCTCCACACCCTGCTCCGGTACCGGTACGGGTGCCGGCGGTGCCTCCTGGTCGCGGCCCCGACGTTGCCTGCGCGCCTTCACCGGGTCACCTCCTCATCCCGTTGCCGGAGTGGGCCGGTCCGGTCGGTGGTCCCGACGGCGGCCCGGGCTGTGGTCGGGGCGGTGGTCCTGATGGTGCCGGCCCCGGGCGGGCCGGACCGGTCGGCGGTCGGTTGCCGCGGACCCGCTGCGAGAGCAGGAAGAAGCCCCGGTGTGCCACCAGCGCCACCCGGGACTGTGCCGGGCTGGCGCCGGCCACCGCGAAGGCCCGCCACCGGTTCGCGGCCTCCAGCGCCGCCCGGTTCAGCTCCTCGACCGATGCCTGTGGCAGGTTGAGGATGAACCCCGGGTCGGTGGAGAGGGCCAGCCGGGTCAGCTCGCCTTCCATCTGGTCGGGCAGGTCGACCGCGCCGGTGCTGACCAGCTGCGCCACCTCCAGCAGCCGCAGCCGGTGCGAGTCCGGCTGCTGCAGTACCCGCTCGATGCCGTCGCGCAGCAGCTCCCGGTGCGCCGGGTTGGGCGCGTGGCTGGCGATCTTCTCCAGGCTGGACAGCGCCCAACCGGCCTTGATCGCGTCGCTGCGCCAGCGGAAGACGTGGTCCAGGGCGTACCGCAGGCGCGGGAAACCGGAGACCTGATGCAACATGCGGATCAGCTCGCCGGTGGCCAGCTGCGGATCGCCAACCAGGGTGGCGATGGCGTACCCGATGCCGTACAGGTCGAGCAGGCGCAGCAGGCGTTCCCGGGCCTCCCGGGCGACCCCGCACTCGCGGGTGGTGAACAGGTCGACCGAGGCGAGCAGCACCGCCCGGTCGCCGGGGGGCAGCCCGGCCAGTGCCCGCAGCGCCTCGCAGTCGGCGGCGGTCAGCCGGCCGGCCTCGGTCGTCTCGGCGAGCAGTCCGACCACGGGTACCACATCGGAGACGACCCGACGCATCACCGCTGCCTGGTCGGCGGCGAGCGGGCCGGCCACCGGCCACGGGTCGGCGGCGCCGCCGGCGAGCTTGTCCACCTTGTTGAACAGGCCGAGCGAGTTGATCGGGTTGCTGGACAGCCGCGCCGAGATGGACCGGAAGGCCTCCAGCGCCGCCACGTCGTCGGCGCGTACCGACTGGGTGAAGACGTAGATGATCGCCTCGGCGCCGGAGAGCGCCCCCACCGAGTCGTCGTCGATGTCATCGTCGATGGGCGCCTCATTGAACAGGAAGCGCCGGGCGCCCGCGCTGACCGCGGTGTTGGCCGAGGAGAGTCCCGGGGTGTCGACCACCATCAGGTCGCGCAGGTGGTCGCTGGTCAGCGCGACATCGACGTAGGCGATTTCGCTGCGTGGCACGCCGAGGCGCTGCGGGATCATGCCGGAGTCGTCGAGGGGGAGGCTGGACCGGCCGCCGTCCTTGCGGACCACGTCCACCCGGTCGGCGGTGCCGTACCGGAACTGGGTGACGATACGCGTGCACTCGCCAACCTCGGTCGGAGCCACCCGGCGCCCGATGAGCGCGTTGACCAGTGTGGACTTGCCGGCCTTGAGCCGGCCGGCGATCGCGATGCGCAGCGGCTCGTCCAACCGTCGCCGGACATCGAAGACCTGGTTCTGGGTGGCCCCACCGAGCCGGTGGCCGACCTCTTGGCAGAGGCCGGCCACGCGTGCACTCAGTGGACCAGGAGCCATTCCCTTATCCTTCCCCGCAGCCTTCCGGCTCGGGTCCCCGGGGCGGAGAGCGCCGGGGATACCGGCGTCAGCTGGCCGCGTACGGGTTGACGTTGTGCGGCGGCTCCTGCTGCGGAGGTTGCTGCTGCGACGGGTCCTGGTGCGCCGGCTGGTGCGAGCCGCCCGGGTGTCCGCCGTCGGTGGTGTGCGGCGGCTGGTGCGAGCTGTCGTCCTGGCCGCCATCGTGCGCCCCGGTCAGCGGGTCGTAGTTGTCGTAGTGGACCGTGTCGAAGTGGCCGTCGTTGTCGGTGTCGGTGTACTCGGCGTCCGGGCGGCCGTCGAAGTTGGAGTCGACCACCGCGTGGTCCGGGCGGCCGTCGAAGTTGTCGTCGCTGACCACCAGGTCAACCTGACCGTCGTGGTTGCGGTCCTCGGCCAGGAAGTCGGCGTGGCCGTCTTCGTTGCGGTCGCTCTCGACCAGGTCGACCTGGCCGTCATGGTTGGTGTCCACCGACACGGTGTCCAGCACGTGGTCGTTGTTGCCGTACTCGTCGCTGTAGATGGCGTCGTAGTGCCCGTCGCCGTTCACGTCCACCAGCGCCTCGTTGGCGTAGCCATCGTGGTCGGTGTCGACGAGCGTCACCGTACCGTGACCGTCGAAGTCGGCGGTGACGGTGTCGGACCCGGGCGGGATACCGTCGGTGCCGTAGTCACTGTCGTGGGTGTCGACACCCGGGTCGCTCGGGTCGTACTCGCTCATAATGGTTTCCTCCAGGTACTGAGCCTTGTGGTGGGGTCATGGGTCCGCTACTTCTTCGGTGCGGGCTCCACATTACGAATATCCTCGCGACGCAGGATCCCATGTTCGTGCCACCTCGGGGGAGGGAGGGACGCGTGCCTGACGTGCTGGAGACGGCCGTGGGCCGGCTGGCCGGGCCGGGACTGGTGGTGCTCTCCGGCGGTCCCGGGTGCGGGCGTAGCACGTTGCTGGGCCGCATCGGCGATGCCTTCCGCGGACCGGTGTTCGCAGGTGGAGGCCTGGCGATGCTGCGCGCCGTGCCTGGTTTCGCACTGGCCCGGGCGGTACGGGTACGGCTGCCGGCGCACGATCCGGCGCTGCTGGCGGAGGCGGTACGGTCCCGGGTACGCAACGGTCTGCTACTGCTGGATGACCTGCAGTGGGCGGATCCCGCGACCATCGGAGCGCTCCCCGCGATCGCCCGGCATTGTCGGATTGCCGCCACTCTACGTACCCCCAACCGGTTGGACGTGACCGCGTTGCGGGCGGTGGCCGTCGCCTGGCTGGCGGTACCGCCGCTGTCGCCCGAGCGGGCCGCGGAGCTGGTCGGCTCGGTGGCGCCCAAGCTCGGCCCGGCGCAGGTGGCGCAGGTGGTACGGCGGGCCGGCGGTGCACCGCTGGCGGTGGAGGCGCTGGCCCGGCACGCCGCCGCCCGGGGCACCACCGAAACGTCCACTGTAGACCAGTCCACAATGGAGGGTACCGGCGCGGTGTCGTACGCGGTCGCCGCCGCGCTGGCCGATCTGACCCGGCCGGCGCGTACCGCGATGGCGGCGCTGGGACTGCTCGGCCGGCCGGCGACGCCGGCACTGCTGGGTCCCGCGGTGACCGAACTGGTCGAGGCGGGACTGGTGCAGCTGCGGGAGGAACTGGGTGAGCATCTCGCCGCGCCGGTCTCCCCGTACGTCGCCGAGGTGGCCGCCGGGCTGTTGAACCCGCAGCAGCGACGCGCGTTGCACCGGCGGCTGGCCGAGCTGGTACCGCCGCGGGAGGCGGTCCGGCACCTGGCCGCTGCCGGCGAAGCAGGCCAGGCGTACCAGCGGGCGGTCGCTGCGGCTGCGGGCGCGACCGGCACCGGTGAGCGGGCCGAGTTGCTCGCGCTCGCCTGCGAGCTGCCCGGTGTGGTCGCGCAGCCACAGGTACGGCTGGAGGCGGCCCGCCTGGCACTGGCCGCCGGCTGGCCGCAGACCTGCCTGCGGGTGCTGGGCGCGCCCGGCGATCGTTCCGCCACCGCAGCCCACGCTGCCACCGCAGCGCGTGCCGCCACGGCACTGCCCGGTGCTGAGGCCGCCGTGCTGCGC
>JAFMQQ010000663.1 GCA_017354595.1 Micromonosporaceae bacterium | reverse complement strand
GCAGAACGACATGCTTGATGTCGCTGAGCCGTCCGGCCGTCGCCGGCGGCGTGGCCAGTGCCTTCTGCACGCTGACCGGCAGCAGCGCGGCGGCACCGCCGGCCGTCGCGGCGGCAACGCCACCCAACAAGCGACGGCGGGTCAACTCGGACATACGTGTGGCTCCCCTCGGATCGAGATGATCTCAACGATTTCGATCTTAGGTGCCGGAAGGAAGTAGCTCGGCGTGAATCTCCGGTGAAGCGTCGGTGATCTGAACGCGCGCCAGTGCCGGTGCCCGCCGGCCGCCGGACCATCCAAAGTGGACGCACGCAGCTGAGTGCCCGCGCGCTACGGTTGCCCGGTGACGATGGACAGATGGGCGCAGTGGCTGCTGACCCGCCGGGATGGCAACAGCGCGACCCTGCGCGCCCGCAACGCTCCCGACCTCGCCCAGGTCGACGCGCCGGCCAGGCCCATCGCCGACTGGGAGACGCTCCAGCGGGTGGCACCCAACCCACTGGTCCCGACCTATGGCGAGGCGATCGCCGCCGCGCTGACCGGCGACGAACGCGAGCGCCTCGACGCGTACCTGACCGCCTTCGTGGCAGCCGGTACGCCGACCCGCAGCACCATGGCCACGGCGTTCCTCCGCGCGCTGCGTCCCTGAAAGTCGCCAGCAGTGGGCGCGCCAGGTCCACTCTGGACGGACTCGCCGCGGAGGTACCGGCGGGTCTCATTTCGGCTTCGCCCCGGCAACTGGGATGCGGTGATGTGACGGCGCGTCGTACGGTTCAGCCGTGACCACGGGGATGGAAGCCGCGTCGCATGGCGGGCCGGCGTCGGCGGCGCCGGCCGCGTGGCGCACGATGCTGGCGTACGCCCGGCCGCACGGGTGGGTGCTGCTCGCCGGTGGCGTACTCGGACTCGCCACCGCCGCGACCGGACTGGCGCTGCCGCTGGCCGCCCGGGAGTTGATCGGGCACCTGGGCGACGGCCATGCGGTGACCGCACTGCTGCTGCTGATGAGCGGCCTCGTGGTGGCCAACGCCGGGATCGGTGCGCTGAGCAGCTACCTGCTGCGGCGTACCGCGGAGTCGGTGGTACTGGCCGCCCGGCGCCGGCTGGTGGCGCGGCTGCTGCGGCTGCGTATCGCGGCACTGGACCGCAGCGAGCCCGGCGACCTGATGTCCCGGGTCACCGCGGACACCACCCTGCTGCGCGAGGTGACCACCGACTCCCTGGTCGGCGCCGTGACCGGCAGCATCACCCTGCTCGCCACGATCACGCTGATGAGCCTGATGGACCTCGTCCTGCTCGGCGTGACCCTGCTCGCGCTGATCTGCACCGGGCTGGTGCTCGGTGTTGTGGTGCCACGGATCAACCGGGCGTCCCGGCGGGCACAGGAGTCGGTAGGGCTGATGGGCGCCGCGCTCGAGCGGATGTTCGGCGCCTTCCGCACCGTCAAGGCCTCCGGCGCCGAGGACCGGGAGGGGCAACGGGTACGCCAGGCGGCGGTCGCTGCCTGGCGGGCGAGCATACGCGCGGCCGGCTGGTCCGCGCTGGCCGGCAACACGGCCGGGCTGGCCATGCAGGCCGCCTTCCTCGCCGTACTGTCGGTCGGTGGCGCCCGGGTCGCCTCCGGCGCGATCACCGTGGGCACCCTGGTCGCCTTCCTGCTGTACGTCTTCTACCTGATGCCGGCGATCAACCAGCTGGTCAGCGCCGTCACCCAGTACCAGGTCGGTGCCGCCGCGGTGGCCCGGCTCCAGGAGGCGGAGACCCTTCCCGTCGAGCCGGTCGAGCCGGAGCAGCACGCCGACCCGGCAACGCAGGCCGACCCGGTGAAGGTGCCACTCCCCGCATCGGTCACCTTCGAGCAGGTCCGCTTCCGGTACCGTCCGGAGCTGCCCGACGTGCACAACGGGGTGAGCTTCCAGGTGCCGCCCGGCGGGATGACCGCCTTCGTGGGGCCGTCCGGCGCCGGCAAGACCACCGTGTTCTCGCTCATCGAGCGGTTCTACGAACCCGACTCCGGCCGGGTCCTGGTCGACGGGCGGGATGTGCGGGACTGGCCGACCGGCGAACTGCGCGCCGCCATCGGGTACGTCGAGCAGGACGCACCGGTGCTGTCCGGCCCGCTGCTGGAGAACCTGCGGTACGGCGCACCCGAGGCGAGCGACGAACAGCTGCGGGAGGTACTCACCATCGCCCGGCTCGATCAGCTGGTGGCGAGCCTGCCCGAGGGCCTGGACACACCGGTCGGCCACCGCGGGACCAGGCTCTCCGGTGGTGAACGCCAGCGCGTCGCCATCGCCCGTGCCCTACTGCGCCGGCCACGCCTGCTGCTGCTGGACGAGGCCACCTCGCAACTGGACGCCGTCAACGAGGCCGCCCTGCGGGCAACCATCGCCGACGCGGCGCACACCACCACCGTCCTGGTCGTCGCGCACCGGCTCTCCACTGTGACCATGGCCGACCGGATCGTGGTGATGGACGCCGGCCACGTCGCCGCCGTCGGTACACACGAGGAACTGGTGGCCCAGGACCCGCTCTACGCCGAGCTGGCCGCCACCCAGTTCCTCACCCCGGCGTGACTACCCCATCGCCGCCTTGACCGCCGCCGGCGTGAACGGCATCGTACGCAGCCGTACGCCGGT
>JAFMQQ010000144.1:4803-7359 GCA_017354595.1 Micromonosporaceae bacterium | reverse complement strand
TGGGCGGACCCGGCATGGGCGGGCTGGGCATGGGTGGGCCGGCCATGGGCGGGCTCGGCATGGGCGGCCCGGCCATTGGTGGGTCGGGCATCGGCGGGCCGGGCATGGGTGGCGAGTCCATCGGCGGGGCTGCCATGTGCTGGGCGGCCGCAGGCGGGGCGCCCTCAGGCGCGCCGGGCGGTGCGTCCGTGAACCAGTCCACTGTGGACCCGGCAGTCGCCAGCTCACCCTCGTTGAAGACGCCCTTCTCGCCGTGGGCCGGTGGCGCGGGTGGCGCGGTCGCCCACCGCTCGCGCGCCGCGTCCTCGGTGCCCAGGCCCGCGATCCAGTCGACGAAGTCGGCCTCGCCCTGCGGCACCTCCTCCGGCCCGGCCGGTGCCGGCCCGGTAGGTGCGGCCCGGTGCGCGGCGGCACGCCGGCCCTGGTACCCCTCCGTCGACGTACCGGCCCACGGCATCTCCAGGCCCTCAGCCACCTCCCGGGGCGCGGACCAGTAGTCGTGAGCGGATCCGTCCCGATACCTCGGATCGCCGTTCCCTGGGTCGCCGTAACGCTGATCCGCCGGTGCATCCGGGTTCCCGTACCCGTTGCCGCCCGGCTGGTCGAGTACCGCGTGGTTCCCGCGGTGCCGCGACGGAGCGTATTCGCCAGGCGGCGCAGCGTGTCCATCCTGGGCCGGGTAAGTGTTCGGGTCGTCCTGTGTGCCGTGGTAGCTCATCAAGTCCGCCGTAGTCCCCGCTTACCTGATCTCTCGACTCGTGCAGTCTGTCAGACGGCCGGGAGTTTCGCGGCCGAAGCTCCCAGCTAACCACATCGAATTTCACTGGCACCAATGCCTCTAAAGTCACCGACCGGGAAAATCAACCCCGTTCTGCGCCATACCGTATCTGCACTGCCACCGACGGCGACATGGTGCGATCCGGGCGGTAGCGTGGCCCCGCTGACCGACGGTCCAGCGGGACCGGCTCGCTGGCGGATGTCGAGCTGATCGAGTTGCTCGCCACCGCGCCCAACGCGGCCCGGCCGGCCTGATCGATTGGCCAGCTAGTCCATTGTGGACTTCGGTGCCTCGGTCGGTGCCTCGGTCGGTGCCTCGGTCGGTGCCGCGGCGTGCGCGGCGAGGCCGTCGGCGCAGCGCTGGATGAACCGGCGCAGAGCCCGCCGGTACAGCCAGCCGGTGCCGGGTACCGTCGCGGTGAAGCTGGACCGCCACCGGATGTCGGTACCGCCGCCGGCCGCCGGCGTCAGGTCCACGTCGGCCCGGTAGCCGCGGATCGGTAGCCCACCGAGCAGGACGTAGCTCAGCCGCCGGCCCGGCTCCCGTTCCACCACCCGCTCCCGGGTGGTACTGCGGCCGGTGCGGAACCGGCGCACCGCGCCGATCCCCTCCGGCTGCGAGTCGCCCGGCTGCTCAAGGGTGAACGAGTCGATCGGCGACCAGGTCGGCCAGGTGGATCCGTCGGCGAGCAGGCGGTAGACCGCGTCCACCGGCGCGGCCGAGTGTGCGGAGGCGTCGATCTGCTGCATGCAGCGGATGCTACCCGGGCGCGCTCGGCCGGCTGGGCGCCGCCGTCACCCGGCGACCCGCCGCCCGACCCGCTCGCCAACGGCGAGCGTCCAGTGTGGACGAAGTGCTCGCTACTGCTGCAGGTGGACCCGGTACACCACCTGGGCGACACCGTCCTCGGCGGTCACGGTGACCGTGGTGGTACCGGGCAGCTCGGCGGGCGGCTCGACGAGCAGCCGGCCGTTCTCCGCCGCGTCCGCCGTCACGCTCGGTACGCCGGGGCCGCGGACCGGTACCGTGTAGTCCACAGTGGATGGATCGAAGCCGGGGACCGGGCGGCCGTCCACGCGCAGCCCCGCCAGTGCCGCCGTGCTCCGGTACGCCACCACATCCCCGGTGATCGCCAGGTCGGTGATCCCGAGCGCGCCGGCCGGCGTACCCGGCTGCGAACTGGCCAGATCCAGCCGGAGCTGGGTTGTGGTGACCGGGTCGAAGGTGACCGTGGCGGCACTGCCGGTGAAGATGGTCGACTGGCCGCTGACGGCGGTGAAGCCGAGACCGTCCCAATAGGACACCTCGATCGCGGCCGGCAGCGAGCGCCGGGTGTCGGTGATGAAGGTCGCCGTGAGGCCCGCGGTCCGCTGCGGGTTGGGCCAGCCGACCGAGACCCAGTCGGCCGGCCGGGCGCCGTTGAAGGTCGGCAGCAGCGCGGTCGCCGCCTTGGTGAAGGAGTTGGACCAGGCCGTGCCGGCGTTGTCGTCGATCAGCGCGGCGGGCAGCGTGTTGCCGGCACCCGAATAGCTGGCGTCCGCGACCGGGTGCAGCCCGGCCCCGGCCGAGGCGAGGTTCTGCGCCGGGCTGACCTGATCGGTGACGCGTACCGTGGCCGTGGCCGGGATCGGCACCCCGCCGATCGTACCGGTGACCGTCACCGTGCCCGGCGTCCCGTACCGCGAGGCCGGCACCTGCTCCCAGACCACCGGCGCGTACTGCGATACCCCGTCGGTGTAGACCACCCGCAGCGTGCGCGGCAGGGCGGGCGCCGTGCC
>JAFMQQ010000144.1:0-4793 GCA_017354595.1 Micromonosporaceae bacterium | reverse complement strand
CCGACCGACACCGCGACGCTGTAGGTCTCCACAGTGGAGGGTGCGAAGACGGTCACCGTGGCGCGGGCGGCCAGGCCGAGACGCGGCACCGCACCCGAGATCCGGTACACCCCGGGTGCCTCGCCCAGCCGGGCCGGTACCCCCGCCCACTGCACCGGCAGCTGCTGCCGGCCACTGTCGGCCTGTACCGCGGTCACGTTCTCCGGCAGCCGGGCCTGCGCTCCGGCGGCGACCCGTACCGTCACCGGCAGCACCGCGACCAGGCCACCGCCGGTGGCTTCGGTGGCGACCACGGTGGCACTGGCCGGCAGCAGCCCGGACGCGACGGCGGTGACCGTCACCGGTCCGGCCACGCCGGTGCTGCGCAGGATCGCCAGTGCCTTGCCACCCCACGCGGCGCGACTGGCCGACTGGTAGTTCTCCGCGCTCTCCTGCCGGCCGTTGTCGGTGCCGGCCAGCATTCCGCCGGTGACCGTGAAGCCGATCGTGTTCGTGGCACCCGGTACCACGATGCCGTTGCGGTCGACCACCTCCGCCGTGACGAAGGCAAGCGCCCGCCGGTCCGCCGCGATCACATCCCGATCGGCGGACAGCCGGATCGCGTATGCGGTGCCGGCGGTGCGCAGCTCGTCCCGGGCCAGCTCCACGCCGGCACCGTCCCGCGCGACCGCGGTCAGCGTGCCCCGCTCGAACGGCACCTCCCAGGTCAGGTGCAGCTTGCCCGCACTGCCGTTGGGACTGGTGTAGCTGCCCGGGAAGGGCCCGCCGGTCACGGTCTTGTCGTCGTGGGTCGCCTCGGTCGTCTCCAGGTAGTCCAGGCCGTAGGTTGTCGTCTTGCGGTCGAATGCGCGTACGCCGAGGCTGCGCCCGTTCAGGTACAGCTCGACACTCTCCACATTGGAGTACGCCCACACCTGCACTGTTTCGCCCGGCTGGTGGTCGGTCCAGTCCATCGGCAGCAGGTGCACCATCGGCTCGTCCGTCCACTGTGACCGGAACAGGTGGTACATGTCCTTGGCGAAGCCCGCGGTGTCCATCGCGCCGAAGAAGGACGACTTGACCGGGAAGACACCGTACGGCGTCGGCTCGCCGATGTAGTCGATCCCGGACCAGAGGAACTGGCCGGCGAAGTATTTGCGGTCCCGGTCCTTCTTGTGGCCGTACTCGCCGCTCATCGTCCAGGAGGCGAGGTTGTTGTCGTAGCTGGAGACGCCGCGCCGGCCGGGCGTCAGGTTTTCCCCGGTGTTGAGGTGCTCGGGTTCCTGGTACACCCCGCGGGTCGAGGTCTCCGACGAGGACTCGGACTCGAACAGGAACAGGTGCGGGTACCGCGCGTGCAGCGCATCCACCGAGGCCGCCGTGTTGTAGTTCAACCCCAGACCGTCGAGCTTGGCCAGCATCAGGTCGGCGGGCGAGCCGACCGCTGGCAGGCCGCGGTACTTGTCCGAGCCGATCACGACCGGCCGGGTGGGGTCGACGGCCCGGATGTCGTCGATCAGTTTCTGCGCCATGTCCAGCCCGGCGGCGGTGGTCGAGTCCGGGATCTCATTGCCGATCGAGTACAACAGGACGGCCGGCGAGTTGCGCGCGGCGAGCACCATCTCGGTGATGTCCGCATCGCTGTTGGCGTCGAAGAAGCGACCGTAGTCGAACCGGTTCTTCCCGGTACGCCAGCAGTCGAACGCCTCCACCATCATCACGATGCCCAGTTGCTCGCAGACCTGGATCATCTCCGGCGACGGCGGGTTGTGTGAGGTGCGGAAGGCGTTGACACCCATGCTCTTCATCAGAGTCATCTGCCGCAGTACCGCGTCGTGGTGGATCGCCGAACCCAGCGCGCCCTGATCGTGGTGGAGATCGACCCCGCGCAGCTTCATGTGTTCGCCGTTGACCGACAGGCCGTCGTCCGGGTCGAAGTGGTAGTACCGGATGCCGAAGGTGGTCAGGTATGTGTCGACCACGGAGCCGTCCACCGTCAGCTCGGTGCGCAGCGTGTACAGGTGCGGATGCTGTACCGACCAGAGCTTCGGGGCGCGTACCTCCACAGTGGACGTACCGGTGGCTCCCTCGGGCGGCACGACCAGCGTTGCGCCGGCGCCGCCCACCGGGTGCCCATCCGGGTCCAGCACCGTGTTGCTGACCAGCACCTGCGCGGGCGCGCCGGTGTGGTTCGCGATCGCGGTCTCGACCCGGACGCTGGCCAGCCCGGAAGCGATCTCCGTCTCCAGATCGGGGGTGGTGACGAAGCTGCCCCAGCGCGTGACGTGCACCGGGTCGGTGACGACCAGCCGGACGTTGCGGTACATGCCGCTGCCGGAGTACCACCGGCTGGACGGCAACTGGTTCTGTATCTTCACCGCGAGCACATCGGTGCTCACGCCGTCGGTGTGCACCAGGCCGGTCAGGTCGATGCTGAACCCGGTGTACCCGTACGCGTGGCTGCCGACCAGCGCGCCGTTGAGGTACACGTACGAGTCCATGTAGACGCCGTCGAACTCGATCGATACCCGCTTGCCGGCCAGCGAGGCGGGCAGGGTCAGGCTCCTGCGGTACCAGCCGAGCCCACCGTGGAAGAAGCCGGTGCCACCGTTGGTGTCGGGAGCCTGCACCGGGTCCAGCTCGATGCTCCAGTCGTGCGGCAGGTCCACCACCCGCCAGCCGGAGTCGTCGTAGTCGGGGTTGGCCGCGTCGGCGTACTGGCCGGTGGGGTCGGTGATGCCGGTCGGGTTGGCCAGCGCGAACCGCCATCCATCGCCGAGGTCGGTGGCGCGGCCGGTGAAGGCGGGGACGGGCTTGCCGGCCGGCGGTGGCGCGGCGGAGGCGGCCGCGGTGTCGAGGTTGACGGCCGTGGTGGCGGCGACCGGGGTCAGGGCGCCGGCGACGAGGACGGACCTGCGCTTGAGAGGCACGGCGGGCTCCTGTTGGGGTGTGTGCGGAACTCGTCTAGCTTGTGGCATCGTGTCCAGTCACGAGTGTCAAAGTCAACAGGAGGCGCAAAACCCGCGAAATTATCGATCTCTGCTGTCGCCCGATACGGTGACCAGACCGGACTCGTACGCGACGATCACCAGCTGGGCCCGATCGCGGGCGTGCAGCTTTGCCAGCAGGTGACCGATATGGGTCTTCACGGTGGCCGGGCTGAGGTGCAGCTGCGCCGCGATCTCCGGGTTGGACCGGCCGCGTCCGATGAGGGAGAGCACCTGCCGCTCCCGGTCGGTCAACCGGGTCAGGCTGGCCGGCCCGGGCCCGGCCGGCGAACCCGCGGGCATCGGGGCGCCGGGTGGCGGGCGGCGCGCGAAGTCGGCGATCAGCCGGCGGGTCACCGTGGGCGCGAGCAGGGCCTCGCCGGTCGCCACCAGCCGGATGCCGGCCAGCAGCTCGGCCGGGGGAGCGTCCTTGAGCAGGAAGCCACTCGCCCCGGCGCGAAGGGCGGCGTACACGTACTCGTCCAGGTCGAACATCGTCAGGATGAGTACCCGCGCTCCGGCCGGTTGCGCACAGATGCGCCGGGTCGCCTCGATGCCGTCCATCTCCGGCATCCGGACATCCATGAGTACCACGTCCGGCCGCAGCGACCGGGCCAGCGCCACCGCGTCGACTCCGGTACCCGCCTCGCCGACCGCGGTGAGCCCGGGCGCCGTCTCCACCAGGACCCGGAAGCTGCCCCGGACCAGACTCTGGTCGTCGGCGATCAGCACCCGTACCGGTCCGGTCCCGGTCGATGGTGGCGTCACCGGGCAAAGGGTATCCGCGCGGCCACGGCGTACCCACCCTCCGGTCGTGGACCGGCCTCGAACCGGCCGCCGTAGACCAGCACCCGCTCCCGCATGCCGACCAGCCCGTGCCCGGGCCCGCCATGCCCGTGCCCGCCGCCGGAGTGGCCGGTGCCGCCGTCGTCGGTCACCTCGACGCGTACCTCGCCCGGCTCCACCATGATCGAGACCCGGCAGCGCGCCCCGGCCGCGTGCCGGACCACGTTCGTCAACGCCTCCTGCACGATCCGGTACACCGACAGCCCGACCCCCTCCGGCAGCCGCTCGGCACCGGGCCTCTCGGCACCGGGCCGCTCGGCATCGGGCCGCTCGGCACCGGGCCGGCCGGGGTCCCGCAGGTCGGCGCCGCGCAGGTCGAGCTCGACTCTCACACCGGCCTGTTCCGCCCGTTCGGCCAGGGCTGGCAACCCGGACAGCCCGGGCGCCGGTTCGAGTTCGGCACCGTCCACTTCGGAGCGAAGTACCCCGAGCAGCCGGCGCATCTCGGCCAGCGCGCCACGGCTGGTGGTCTCGATGACGCGCAGCGCGTGCCGCGCCTCATCCGGGCGTACCGCCGCGACATGGTTGGCCGTACCGGCCTGGATCGCGATCAGTCCCATGCTGTGCGCGACCACATCGTGCAGTTCCCGGGCGATGTGCAGCCGTTCCTCGGTGACCGCGTGGCTGGCCAGCTCGGCGGCGGAGCGGGCGGCCTCCGCCCGCCGCTGGCGTACCAGCCGGCCGGCGGTCCACGACGCGGCCAGGAAACCGGTGCCGAGCACCAGGAGGCCGACCCGGTGCCACCATCGGTACGGGCTGCCGGCCACCGACGCGGCGACCAGTACCACCGCCGCCAGCGCGCCGGAGAGCCAGGCGGGAATCCAGGAGCGGGTGGCCCGCACCGCGATCGGGTACAGCGCGAACGACGCGGCGGCGAACGGGTCCAGCAGCACGCCGGCGGCTGTCGCGGCGACCGAGGCGGCGAGGACGGCCAGGAACACCGGCACCGGCCGCAGCCGCCGGACCGCCACCGGCGCGCCC
>JAFMQQ010000662.1 GCA_017354595.1 Micromonosporaceae bacterium | reverse complement strand
GCCAAGCTCGGGGTCACCTCCCGCAGGGAACTGGACCAGGCCCTGGGCCCCGGTCAGGCCGCGAAGACTGGGGTCTGACCCTAGGTCGCGCCCTGGGGCGCCCGGGTGCGTTGCCGCATACGGTCGGAGCGTCGCTGGCAAGAAGGCCGGCGGCGCCAGCCGACACCGAGGAGTCGAATGCCCGCCGTGGTGCCGCCACCCGACGGCGTCGCCCGCTTCACCGTCGAAATCCATTACCACGCCGACGGTGCAAGTGGCTATGTCACACCGCACGGCCACGCCACGGCGACACCTTTCGCGAGCTGGCTGGAGCTGCTCCGGCTGCTCGAACGCCCGCCAGCGCACCAACCCACCACATTCGACAGTCCATAAGAGACACCAAGCCCATAAGAGACACCAAGCCCATAAGAGACAATCCAGGCTCAGCAGCCCGAGCGCCACACAGCCGGTGTGGGGCTTGCATCTGATGCGCAAATGAAGACCGTTCCCCCGTTCCGTCGTCCCCGGAGACCGTCATGATGGAGCCGACCCGCGACCTCGTGCCGCGTACCCGCGACACCGACCGCAGCGCGGTGCGCGTGGTCGAGGCACCGGACGCCGCCGGGCCGCGGTCGTGCGTACGCCCCGGGTGTGGGGTGTGACCATGCCGCATACGGTCGTCGACGACTTCGCCATCCCCTGGATCAGTACCGATCCGGCCCGGCTGACCGCCACCGCGGTCGACGGCGGAATGCAGCTGACCGCCGCGCCCGGCGCGACCGGGGTGGAGGCACGCTTCACCCCGGCCACCCAGGTGGACCTGCGCGACCGGGACGAGCTGCGCTTCTGGACCCGGGCCGACCAGGTCGCGGACGGCGCCGCCAGCCGGCCGTTCCGGCTCGAACTGTCCTATCTGGACGCCGGGGACACGGCCGGCGAGGAGCACCGCTGGTACGTGCCGGTGAACCGAGCCGCGGTGTGGGAGCAGCACCGGATCGGCATCGGCGCCGACCGCCGCGCGGCGATCACCCGGTTCGCGCTGCGCTGCGCGACCGACCAGCCGGTACGCATCGTCCTGGCCGAGCTGCTGGCGGTGGCCGAGCAGCCGTTGGCTGACCTGGAGGCCGCCCTGGTCGAGGCGCTGGAGGCGGTCAGCGTTCTGCCGGCCGTACCGGCGCAGCCGGCGCCGGCCGGCGCCACCGCGATCACGATCGGATTGAACCGCCGGTTCCGGGCCCGCAACCAGCTGGCCCTTTCCACCGACCCCGGGACCCGGTACGTGGTCACGGCCGTCACCCATGACACCGGCGCCGGTACCAGCACGCTGGTCGTCACTCCGGCGCTGGCCACCGCGCTCACCGCCGGCGCCACCGTCGCGGTACGCGCCCCCGTCGTGGTCGAGGAATCCCCGTTGTCGGCACCGGCGGACCCGGCCACCCTGCCCGACCCGGTGCTGCTGCTCGCCCTCACCGACCAGCGCGAGGAGCCGGAGCGCGGCTGGAACGTGCCGCAGCGCGACAGCTTCCGGCCCCGCCCCGGCCTGACCGCGTGCAGCGTACGGCCGCCGGTCCGGCCGGTGCTGGCCGAGTACCAGATCATCGCGGCCGCCGCGGACCGGTTGGATTCGCTGGTACTGCGGGGCGCGGTGCTCGGTCGGCTCGGCATCGACACCGGGATCCGGGTCAACGGCACCGTGCTCGGCGTACGCCCGCTGTTGCCGCCGCCGCTGACCGAGCGGGACCGGGCCGTTCTGGCCCCGGTCTACATCCACGTCGCCACCCGGGTCGAGACCGGCCCGCGGGTCGAGGTGCCGTGGGTCCGTACCGCCGAAGTCACCGTGGGCCGGCAACTGCCCGGTGGACCGCCCCTGGTGGACGAGGTACCGGAAGGGATCGTGCTGCAGCTATGACCGCCACGTACCGGATCGCGGACGGCAGCACGCTGGTCGTGCAGACCGGTGACGCGCCCTGGCAGAGCGTCACCTTCCATGACGCGGACTTCGCCGACCCGCAGGCCGCCACCGCCGCCGAGCTCGCCGCGAAGCTGTCCACTCTGGACGGTATCGAAGCCGCCGACGAGGCCGGCACGTTGGTCCTGACAAGCGCCGAGACCGGCGAGTATGCGGCCGTTACGGTGGACGTGGTGGCCTCCACGGCGGCCGCGGCGCTCGGGATCACGGGACAGCCGGTGGCCCGCGGCAGCGGGCCCGGTGCGGCCCGGCTGGTCGGTACCGGCACCGAGCCGTTCCAGCTGCCGGAGCATGCCGTGCTGCACGTCGCCGTCGATGGCGGAAAGCCGCGCAAAGTGGTTCTCGACCTGGATGGGCCGGTCGACGCGGAGACAGTCGCCAAGGCCATCAACAGCAAGCTGCGCCGCACCCTGGCCAGCCGTACCGCCGCCGGAGCGGTCCGGTTGACCTCGCCTACCTCCGGCGTCGGCTCGGCCCTCGCGGTCACCCCGCCGGAGGACGACGCCCCCGACGCCGCCGCCCTGCTCGGCTTCACCGGCTCCCGGGCCGCCACCGACCCGTACCCGGCGGCGCCCGCGCGGCTGCGCTGCCCGCGGTACGCCGGCACCGCCCAGCTGATCAGCCTCACCGCCGTCGCCGTCGAACTGCAGCTCGCCACCGGCCGGCTGGTGCTGCCCGCCCGCGGCACCCTG
>JAFMQQ010000661.1 GCA_017354595.1 Micromonosporaceae bacterium | reverse complement strand
GTGGGCGGCGGCCCGCTCCGCGGCAGCCCGGATCGCCGCGATCTGGTGGCTGTACCGAGCCGCCCCGGCGGGCAGCGCGGCGATCAGCTCGTCGGCCGCGGCCGTACCGCGCTGCCAGATCGGTGTGGCCACGGCACCTGGCTCGATGAGGACCACCCCGATGCCGGCCGGCGCCAGCTCGGCGCGCAGCGAGTCGGTGAGCCCGACCAGACCGAACTTGGCGGCGTGGTACGCGCCGAGCATCGGGCCGGCGATGCGGCCGCTGATCGAGCCGACCATCACGATCCGGGCCGGTTCGCCGTCCTCGCGCGCCTGCCGCAGGGCGGGCAGCAGCACCTGGGTCACCAGCAGCTGGCCGGTCAGGCTGGTCTCGATCTGGTGCCGGAACTTCTCGATCGGCAGGTACTCCAGCGGGCCCGGCTGTGCCACGCCCGCGTTGTTCACCAGCCCGTGCAGCGCACCGGCGGCGCAGACCTGCTCGCCCGCGGCGCGTACCGACGCCTCGTCGGTCAGGTCGAGCCGCAGCGGGCTGACCGCCTCGCCGTACTCGGCCCGCAGCGCCTCGGCGTCATCGCCCGAGCGTACCGTCGCCCATACCTGGTGGCCGGCGCGCACAAGCTCGGCGACGGTGGCGCGGCCGATGCCGCTGGATGCTCCGGTGACTGCGAAGGTGGACACCGACGGAGCCTACGCGTGGACGCCGAGCAGGTTCCAGTACGCCAGGATCGGCGCCATCCCGAGCCCGACCAGGCCGACCGCGGTCAGCTGGAGGCTGCGCCAGAGCGGATCGGCTGACCGCTATCATCGTTGGCGCCGCTCCGGCACTGACCTACCTCGCGCTGATCGCCGCGGATCGGACCGTACCCGCCGGCGACCGTCGCCGCGGCCGCGCAGGCGCTGGTCGCGGTGCCACCGGCGGTCGCCGTCGGCCTGGCCGGCGCCCTGGTACGCCGCAGGAGATCGCAGAGCGCGGGAGGAGCTGCTCGTGTCCACAGTGGACGTTGACGGACTCGGCATGTACTACGAGTGGCACGGCGAGCCGGACGCCGAGCCCCTGGTGCTGATCCTCGGTCTGTCGCTGGATGTCTCCGAGGTCGGTTCGCTGATCGAGGGGCTGGCCGTCCGGTACCGCGTGCTGGCCTTCGACAACCGGGGTGCCGGGCGCACCGACAAGCCGGACGCGCCGTACACGATCGAGCAGATGGCGGCCGACACCGCCGGGTTGATGCGCGCCGTCGGCCTGCCCCGCGCCCAGGTGCTGGGCATCTCGCTGGGTGGCCGGATCGCGCTGGCGCTCGCCCTGGCGGAGCCGGCGATGGTGGAACGGTTGATCCTGGTCTCCACCGGCGCCCGGGTGGTGCGCTCGCTACGGCGCCGGCTGATGCTGGCGCTGGCCGCCCGGCGACCGCGTCCACCCCGCGGCTACCCGCAGCCGAGGTACGCGTTCCGGCGCCAGCTGGACGCCTCCACCGCCTACGACGCGACCGCCCGGCTCGCCGAGATCCGGGCGCCGGCCCTCATCCTGCACGGGATCCGGGACCGGAGCATGCCGCTCGCGCTCGCCGAGGAGCTGCACGCCGGGCTGGCCGGCTCGGTGCTGCGCACCTTCCCCGGTGGGCACGCCTTCATGTTCGCCGGCGGGCGCCGCCAGTTCCTGGAGGCGGTGACGGGCGAGTCCTGAGCGGCCGGCGTTGCCTCAGGCTTCGACGATCTCGACCGTCTGGCTGGTCTGGAGCCGTGGCGTGTACTCCGGGCCGGGCAGGCCGGGGTCGGGCACGCCGAAGCGGATCACCAGGTACGGCAGGCCCAGCCCGGCGAGCAGTTGCCGGATCGTCTCCCGGGTCGTGGTGACCTCGACCGGTGCGCTGATCGGCACCACCGAGACACCCTGCTGCTCCGCGAGCAGCCAGGCCGCGGAGAGCGCCTCGCCCGCGCGCAGCCAGTCCTCGGGGTCGTCGCCGTCGCCGTAGAGCACGCCGAAGACGGCCGCCCGGTCGTGTTCGGCACTGACCGGCTGGGTGCCGTGGTGGCCGAAGTCGCGGCTGGGCACGGTGGTCTCGGTGGGACGTTCGGGGATAGCGGTGTCCGGGATGCCCGCGCCGGCAGGCCGCTGCTCGCCGCCGGTCCAGTAGGCCAGTTCGGAGACCCAGGAGGTGTCCTCCTTCTCCGCCTCCTGCGCGCTGGCCGCCGCCGCGGCCAGGGTGAGCACCTGGTCCCGCTTCAGCAGGTGCAGGTGGGCGGTCTCCGCCTCGACCGCGGCGAGTACCGCGCCCATGGTCCGCTCGTCGATCGGTGTCGCGGTCACCGGGCGCCGGTCGGTGTGGCGTACCCGCGCCGCCTGTACCAGCTGCATCGCGTCCGGGCTCGGGTCCGCGCGGTCGGTCAGCCGTACCCGGGCCAGGTGGCCGGGCTGGCTCGGATCGGGTAGCCGGGAGATCTCCGACCGCCAGCCCTCGGCGGCCAGCGCGAGCCGGACGTGGTGCAGCGCGGTGCCGCAGCTGAGAATGGCGAGCCGGTGGTCCGGGTCGGTGACGTCGAGCAGCCGGCTCGGGTCCAGGTGCAGGTCGGCCTCTGCGCCGTGGATGCGCCAGTGCCAGGGCTGGGTGTTGTGGATCGACGGCGCCAGTGCGGCAACCTCCG
>JAFMQQ010000660.1 GCA_017354595.1 Micromonosporaceae bacterium | reverse complement strand
CCGGCAGCACGCCACCCCCACGCGGGGCTGGATGGCCCAGTCGTGCCCTTCTGTCCGGTGCACGGGCGGCGCGACGTGGGCTCCGCTGAAGCGATCTCGCGAGTAGCGTATGGACGTGTCCGACTCCGGCCAGGCGTCCGTATCGGGTGACGCATCCGCTTCCGCCCAACGATCCATCGAAGCCGTCACCGACCTGCTCGCCCTGCTCGGCTACGGCGAACTGCAGGCCTTCGACCAGATGGCGGCCGACGCCCGGCTGGCGCCGAACCTGATCCGTCGGGCGATGCTGAGCGAGATGGCCGCCGCCGAGATCGTCAACTACCGCCGGCTGGAACGGCGGCTGGTCGAGCTCGGTGTCGACCCGGAGGCGGCGATGCGGCCGTACGTCGAGGCGTTGCAGGAGTACCACCGCAAGACCCGGCCGAACAACTGGCTCGAGGCGCTGGCCAAGGCGTACGTCGGCGACGGGGTGGCCGACGACTTCTACCGCGAGGTGGCGGAGTTCCTCGGCGGGCAGGACCGGGACCTGGTGCTCCAGGTGCTGCACGACAGCCAGTACGCGGAGTTCGCGGCACTGGAGTTGCGCGGCGCGATCGAGGCGGACCCGAAGGTGGCGAACCGGATGTCGATGTGGGCGCGGCGGCTGGTCGGCGAGGGACTCTCCCAGGCGTTGCGGGTCGCGGCGCAGCGGCCCGCCCTGACCGAGTTGATCATCACGGCCTCAGGCGATCAGGACGGGGTACACGCCTTACTCAAGCGGATCACCGCCGCCCACACCACCCGGATGGCCGTCGTCGGGCTGAACAACTGACCCGGCGACCGGGACCCCGGCCGGAGCGCGTCAGGCGGCGGTGAAGCCAACGGTACGGGGGGACTCCTCGGCGATCTCCACGTAGGCGAGCTTCTCCACCGGTACGATCACCCGCCGGCCCCGGTCGTCGACCAGGATGAGCGTCCCGGTGCCCCGGTCGATCACGTCGGTCACGGCGGACTCCACCTCTGCCGGCGTCTGTTCGCTCTCCAGCACCAGCTCGCGCGGGGCGAACTGCACGCCGATCTTGACCTCCACTGGTCCTCCGCCCTTCTGCCGGCTGTACCGGCTGCCGTTACCGGGCAAGGCTAGCTGATCGGAGGACGCGGGCTGTCCCGCTTGCCGGCGCCTCCCTCGGTGGGCTGGTCGGCCGGCTCACCCGACGCGCCCGTCCGGGCCGGCTAACTGGCCGGCTCGGCCAGCTCGGCCGGCTCGGCGGGCAGGTCGATATGCATCGGGAAGCTACCGATACCCCGCCATGCCAACGTGGCGAGCAGCGTCTCGGCCACTTCCTTGGTCACTCGCCGGCCGCTGGCGAGCCAGAACTGGGCCGAGGTCGCAGCTGCGCCGACCAGGCCAGCGGCGAGCAGTTCGGCCGGGGCGCGTGCAACGCCGGTGTCGGCCATGATCGTCTCGGTGATCGCGTCGATGCAGGTCCGCTCCATCCGGTCGACCCGCTCCCGTACCGCTGGCTCATTGCGGAGGTCGGAGGCGAAAACAAGCCGAAACGCTTCGCTCTCGTGGTCGACAAATTCGTAGTACGCATGCATCGCACCACCGACGCGCTCCTTGTTGTCGGTGGTCGCGGTCATGGCGTCCCGTACCTTGGCCACCAGCGCTTCACAGTGCGTGTCCAGCAGCGCGAGATACAACTCGAGCTTTCCCGGAAAGTGCTGGTAGAGCACTGGTTTCGAAACACCGGCCCGATCTGCGATGTCGTCCATGGCCGCCGCGTGGTAGCCCTGAGCGACAAAGACCTCCTGCGCCGCCTCAAGCAGCTGCTTGCGTCGGGCTGACCGGGGCATGCGAACGGGCCGTCCGGCAGTTTGCATTCCGCTCGGGACCGCCATATCCACCTCCGGATGTGCTGCTTGGCGCGAAGTCGTCGTGTTTTGGCAGTTAACTGCTCTTCCCCAACACGGTAGCCTCACGTGAGACAAGCGAGGAGCGCGCGGTGGACGAGACGACGCGGCCCGGCGACGAACCGACGCGGGTCAATGGCAACGGTACGGTTGGTGGCGTCGGCGCGCCCCATCCGACCGGTTGGCAGTTGGCCGGCGAGAACGGTTCCCGGATGGAGCCGAACAGCCCGCGGCCGGGGTCCTCCGGCTCCCGGCTGGACTCGCAGGCGGTCCCGCCGGAAGCCTCGCCTCAGGACGGCTTCAGCACCGTCTACCTCCGCACCGCGGAAGCCAACTGGTCCGCCGCCGGGGCGGCGCTGGAGTCGACCGGCTCGTTCGGCGCGCATTGGCGCTCACCGGTCGCCAATGGCCAGCGTGGGCGCGCCGGCCTCTACCCGCGCACCGACCCGAGCCCGCAGTACGCCGAGCTGCTCGCCCCGATCAGTCCGCCGGTCGTCGCCTCGGCCAGCGCCCCGCCGTACCCATACGAAGGCGACCTGGAACAGACCACCGGTGCGCCCGGCACACCCCAGGCGTCGTACGGTTCCCCGGCCGCCACGGGATTTCCGCCCTACCCGCTGGGGTCGCCTCCGCCGGCCGGGTGGACCGAGGCGGCACCGAACCTCAGCGTGCTCAACGCCCCGACCCTCGACGACCTACCCGCGATCGGCCAGGCCGCGGCCGCCTCGCGTGCCGCCGCCCGCGCGG
>JAFMQQ010000659.1 GCA_017354595.1 Micromonosporaceae bacterium | reverse complement strand
GGACGTGGAACAGCGCCCACATCACCGGGACCTGGATCACCATGGGGAGGCAGCCCATCAGCGGGTTGGTGCCCTCCTTGCGGTAGAGCTCCATCGTCTCCTTCTGGAGCGTCTCCCGGTCCCCCTTGTGCTTCTCCTGCAACGCCTTGATCTGTGGCGCGAGTCGCTGCATCGCCCGCTGCGACTTGATCTGCTTGACGTAGATCGGGAACAGGATGGCCCGAACGGTGATCACCAGGAAGATGATCGCCAGTACCCAGTCCCAGTTGGTGTGCAGGAAGTAGCTGCCCGCCAGGCCGATTGCGCTCCACAGGTCGTGCCAGCGCAGCATGACCCAGGAGATTCCGTAGTAGAACGGTGTGAGCACGATCGGTCTCCAGCTAGTTCAGCTTTTCGGTGGCGGTACGGGGTCGTAGCCGCCCGGGTGGAACGGTTGGCAGCGCAGCAACCGCCAGATCGTCAACCGGACTCCCCGTAGCGCGCCGTGTGTGGTGATCGCCTCGAGGGCGTACGCACTGCACGACGGGTAGAACCGGCAACGCGCTGGTAGCGCTGGGCTCACCCAACGACGGTACGCGACGATCGGTGCCAGTAGCACACGGACGGCGAGCCGCCCCCCGCCATGGGAGCGCGGGATGCTTGGCGCACTCATCTCCGGTCCTCGCCGTGTGGGCCGGTGCCGCGCTGACTTCTACCGCGACGCACCACCCGGTCGACCGCCGCATCCAGGTCGGCGGCGAGCTGCGGATAGCTCCGGTCCCGCGCGCCCGGCTCGGCACGGATCACCAGATCTGACCCGGCCGGCAGGCGGTGCAGGACCTCGCGGGCAAGGTGGCGCAGCCGGCGCTTCACCAGGTTGCGCTGTACGGCTCCGCCGACGGTCTTCGGCACCACCAGACCGACCCGCGCCGTGCCGGTACCGGCGCCACGACCGAGGTGGACGACGAGCACTCCACGCCCGGCACGCCCACCGCCGCGAATCGCGGCGGTGAAGTCGCGGCGGCGGCGCAGGCGCTGTGCGGGGGCCAACATCCGGTGCCCCGGCGGCCCTCAGGCGGAGAGGCGGGCTCGGCCCTTGGACCGGCGCGCGGAGATGATGGCGCGTCCGGCACGGGTGCGCATGCGCAGCCGGAAGCCGTGGGTCTTCGCACGCCGGCGGTTATTCGGCTGGAAGGTCCGCTTGCTCACGTCAGGCTCCGTCTTCCTGTGCTCCGCGATGAATACCGATGGCCGCGGCACGCCGCTTTGGCGCACCCAGCCAGCCCGATGCTTGGGCGAGTTGGAACTTCCACCCTACCAGGGCGGTCAGATTCGAGCCCGTCCAGGCTACGCCGCTGCATCCGTCGCCGGTCAGCCGGGGTACCCGGGTACGTCGGCCGGGTAGCAAGCGCACCTCGGCCGGGTAGCGGGTGCGAAGTTTGGCGCGCCCACTTTCCGGGCTTTTGGCGGCAAAAGTAGCACAAGGATGTGGACAACGGGTTGAGCCGCTGTGGACGGCGCTGTTAACCTGCCCGCTTGCCAGTGGTTTCGGCGTCCCGCAACCGCTCACAAACTCGGGCAGAACCGGGCGAGGCTGTCAGTCGTTCGCCACGGTGGGGTGCCGCCGCTGGCGCGGGCGCGGCGCGGGGGTTCATCGGGACCTTCACCAGACGCTCTGGTCAGTCGATACACAGGCTGTGGATAAGTTGTGGACGGCCGGCCAGGACGGCAGGGCTTCGGGGTGGAGCTTCGGGGGCACGAGGTGACCGGCGCGTGCGTGGGTGGCGAGGGGGGTTGGTCAGCATGACCGGCGACGGCCAAGGACCCGCGGAGGAGGCGTTGATGACCGACACGGACGACCTCGCCGCAGTCTGGACAGCGGCCACCGACGAGATCACCGTCGGTACCGCATCCGCGCAGCAGCGCGCTTACCTCGGCCTGACCCGGCTGCGCGCCATCGTCGAAGACACCGCGTTGATCGCGGTTCCCGACGCGTACACCCGCGACATCATCGAGTCCCGGCTGCGGCCGGCGATCACCGACGCGCTCTCCCGGCGGCTCGGGCGCTCGATCCAGGTCGCGGTGACGGTACGCCCGGGTGATGACCCGGACGCGCCTACGTCGCCGGCGCCGGCGGGTGTGCCCGAGGTCCCGACGGTGCCGGCCGCCCGCTCCGGCGAGTACTCCCCCGAGTACCGGCTGAGCGAGTACCGGGCGGCCGGCGCGGGTCTGGCTCTGGGCGGCACGCCCGGTACCGGCCGGGGGGTGGCGGTAACCGTCAACGACGGCAACCGGTTGAACCCGAAGTACACCTTCGAGACCTTCGTCATCGGCTCGTCGAACCGGTTCGCACACGCCGCCGCGGTCGCGGTCGCGGAGTCGCCGGCGAAGGCGTACAACCCGTTGTTCATCTACGGCAGCTCCGGACTGGGCAAGACGCACCTGCTGCACGCGATCGGGCACTACGCCACGACCCTCGGCAATGCCCACACGGTGCGGTACGTGTCCACAGAGGAGTTCACCAACGACTTCATCAACTCGCTGCGGGACGACAAGACCCAGGCCTTCCAGCGCCGGTACCGGGACGTGGACATCCTGCTGATCGACGACATTCAGTTCCTGGAGACCCGCGAGCGTACCCAGGAAGAGTTCTTCCACACCT
>JAFMQQ010000658.1 GCA_017354595.1 Micromonosporaceae bacterium | reverse complement strand
AGGTGCACCAGGGCACCGGCCGGCACGGGCTGGCACTGTTCGGCACCGCCGGCCGGCTGGTGCTGGAGACACCGCTGCCCCGGCCGCCGGCGCAGCCGGAGGTGTACTGGACCTTCGTACCGGCGGTCAGCCCACTGGTCACCGCACTCGGCGAGCAGGTGCACTGGCTGCGCGTGCTGGTCGATCGCACCGGCGCCGACATCGAGCTGCGCACCGGCGGCCTGCCCACCGACCCCGAGGTGGCCCCGCGACCGGAGCTGGCGCCGGCGCAGGACATCCGCCAGGTGGCCGGATCGGAACGGTACCCGGTGAACCAGGTCCGGCGTGGCGGCTGGTCCTCGCCACGGTACGACCGTTCCAGCCGGACCTCGTGGCGGCGCAACGCCAAGCAGGTCGCCACCACGGTCGGCGAGATGGCCGACCGTTCCGGCGTGGACGTGGTGGTGCTCGCCGGCGACGTACGCGGGCGGCAACTGGTCCGCGATCAGCTGGCCGAGGCGGTCGCCGGTCGGGTGGTGGAGACCGACGCCGGTTCCCGGGCCGGCGGCGCCGACGAGACGGCGTTGGACCAGGTCACCACGGAAGCGATCCGGCAACAGGCCGACTCCTGGCGAAGTGACGCGCTGGATGCCTACCGGGCGGGGCGGGCGCACCAGCTGGCGGTCAATGGCCGCGCCGGGGTACGCCTGGCGCTGGGCCGCGGTCAGGTCTCGACCCTGCTGATGGCGCCGCAGACCGCGCTGCCCGAAGAGCTGATCGGCATGGCGGCCAGTACCGACGCCGAGCTCGTGGTGGTGCGCCCGGACGAAGAGGACCTGGCCGACGGCGTGGGCGCGGTACTGCGCTGGGCCGAAGCACAGGCACCGGCACCCGCGGCCGGCTGAGTAGACGGAGGCAGAGTGAGCGACCAGCAGCGCAACGATGGGCAGTGGCGGGATGATCGTGACCTCCCGCTGGAGGACCTGATCCGGGCGATGGCGACCTACTCGGCCGACGGCCAGGTGGACGACGCGACCGGCGGGGACGCCGGTTCGGAGCAGTCGCTGGGTCACGACCCGGATGAGGCGCGCGGCGAGCGCGCGATGCGGCCGTCCCCGGAAGGGCGCACCGGCCCGGTCTGACCGGGCCGCGACCCGACGGGCACCCGTGCCGGCACCGGGCTACTGCACCTCGTCCGGTGGCACCTCGCTCATCGCCATCTCCTCGGCGCTGGCGCCACCACCCGCCGCTCCCTCATCGAAGGCGTACTCGTCGGTCTCGGTCCGGGTGTGCGCGCCCTCATCCGGTGCGACCAGCCGGCCGACGCGGGTACCGGTCGGCACGCCCGGCTCGTCCCGGTCGTACTCGGAGACCGGGGATGCCCGGCGGTCGTCCACCGGTACATCGATCATCGTCGCGCTGTCGTCGGCGACCTGCCCGGCCGAGGCCTCGTCGTCCGCCTCGCCGCCCAGCCGCGGCTGCGGATCCACGGCGATCGAGTCCGGCACGACGTCCGGCTCCTCCCGGGCCAGCCGGGAGTCCAGCGGCTCGCGGTGCCGCTGCTCCTCCGCGGTGATGCCGTAGTCGTTCGCCGCGACCGGGCCGCCGTCCCGCTCGGCCGGCAACGCAAACGGGCGCGGGCCGTCCGCCTCCCGGGTCGAGGAGACCTGGTCCCACGCCGTGCTGTCGTCGTCCGCGTACTCCGGGATGCCTTCGGCGGCCGGGTCGGAGAACGGCTCCGGGTAGCTTTCGGTCATACGCAGCGGGTACCCGGGCGGCCGGTGCGACAACCCAGTTTGCCGACCGCGGGTGCGGGTAGCTTGCTGGGGTGACCGGGATGCTGCGGCGGCTGGCCGCCGGGTACTCGCCAGGCAAGGACCGGCCACTGGGCGGATATCTGGCCACCCTCCTCGGATACGTCGGGGTCTGCGCCAGCCTGGTCGGCGTCGCGGCGCGGACCGGTCACCAGGCGCCGGAGCGGCTGTCCACACAGGACGTGCTGCTGGTCTCGCTGGCCACACACAAGATCTCCCGGCTGTTGGCCAAGGACCCGGTGACCAGCCCGCTGCGCGCACCATTCACCCGGTACCAGCACCCGAACGGGGATGCGGAGCTGGGCGAGCGGGTGCGGGGCTCCGGCCTCCGGCGCGCCCTGGGCGAGCTGATCAGCTGCCCGTTCTGCCTCGGCGTCTGGGTCGCCACCGGCTTCTCCGCCGGGCTGGTCTTCGCTCCCAGGTTGACCCGGCTGGTGGCGGTCACCTTCACCGCGGTAGCCGTCTCCGACCTGCTGCAGCTCGGCTACGCCGTGGCCCAGCAGGCGCCGTCCCGGATCGCCGGCTGATCGGGCTCACCGTGGCGCGGCCAGACCGGCGCTGACCGCGCCGATGGTCTTCACCAGCGCGGTCAGCAGCCTCCCCCGTTGCCGGCCACCGGCGGGTACGCGGCGGTACGCGTCACCGGCCTGCCGTCGCCCCGGCCCTGGTTCTCAGCCCAGCCGTGGCACCTGGACGTTGACCGGCACGCCGTAGTCGAAGTACTCCATCACCAACCGGGCGCGTTCTGGCCCGTTGACAGTGATCCGGCTGACCATGCTGGAGGCGACCCAGACATCGACGTCGATCGTGCCCGTCGTGGTGACCACCTGGTAGTGCTGGACGGCGTCG
>JAFMQQ010000657.1 GCA_017354595.1 Micromonosporaceae bacterium | reverse complement strand
CGTCCACGGCAGCCGGTTTGTCTGTTGTGGACGAACGCCGGGCCAGCCCGGTGAGTGGCCGGACATACAAGGGATACAGGTAGAGCTCGGTCGGCCGGTAGCGCAGTGCCGCGTCCAGGGAGACCTGCCAGCTCGCCGGTGTCTGGCCGGGGATGCCGTAGATGAGGTCCAGGTTCAGCACCGGAAAGCCGGTGCCGGCCAGCGTCTCCAGCGCCGCCAGCACCTCCTTGCGGTGCTGCGGCCGGCCCGCCGCGTGCGCCTCGGCGTCGAGGAAGCTCTGGATGCCGATACTCACCCGGTGCACCCCGGCCCGGGCCAGCACCGCCACCCGGCCGGGCGTGGCGGTGGCCGGCGAGGTCTCCACCGAGAGCGGGACGCGCCCGCCGGTCAGCTCGGCGGCCAGGGACAGCAACGACTCCAGCTCGCCGGCGTCCAGATAGGTCGGGGTACCACCGCCGATCGCGCCGGCGGCGAACCGGGCCGGGCCCAGCGCCTGCCGTACCGCGGCCGCCTCCCGGCCCAGCTGGGCGAGGTAGGCGTTGACCTCTGCCGCGGCCGGGTTCGCCCGGGTGAACAGGTTGCAGAAGCCGCACCGCATCTCGCAGAAGGGCAGGTGCAGGTAGAGGAAGAGAGCATCGCGGCGCTCGGTCGCCCACACCTCGCGCAGCTCCGGCCGGGGCCGCAGCGGCCGGTACGCCGTCTTGTGCGGGTATGCGTACAGGTACCCCTGGTACGGCCTCACCGGGCGCCCAGGATGAACTCGGCGTACGGCACCGTCCACACCACCTCGTGTGCGCACCGGTGCCCGTGGTGCCCGTCCTCGCCGTACGCGGTGCCGTGGTCCGAGCAGATGACCACCAGGCACGGCCGGCCCGCTCCGGTCGCCGCAGCGAACAGCCGGCCGATGTGCCGGTCCACGTACTCCAACGCGGCGGCGTGGCTCGCCCAGCTGTCCACTGTCGACCCGGGCAGGTAGTGGTGGTTCGGTTGGTGCACCGCGGAGACGTTGACGAACAGCAGCCGCGGGCCGCGCTCGGGCAGCGCCTCCACCACGTCGAGCTGAGCCTCGAAACAAGCCGGGTTGGTCACCCCCAGCTGCGGTGACCAGTAGCTGTCGGCGAACAGTCCAGGTAGGACACTGCCCAGTGGCGACCGCCGGTTGAAGAAGCCGACACCGCCGACGCAGACGGTGTGGTAGCCGACCCCGGCCAGCGCGGTCACCACATCGGGTGCGTCGAAGACCCAGGTACCGTCGCTTGTGGACTGGCTGCCCGGGAAGCGGGCGGCGAACAGCCTCGGGTGCGGGCCGGGACCGGGCGGGGTGGGCAGGAAGCCGGCGAAGAACGCATGGTGGGCGGCGTAGGTGAAGCTCGCCGGCGTGTGCCGGCGCTGCCACGCCCCGCCGGGCAGCACTGCGGCCAGCGCCGGAGTCCGGCCGGCCGCGGCGAGTTCGGCGGCCACGTCATAGCGCAGCGTATCCAGCGTGACGAATAGTATGTCGTGGCTGCCGAGCAGCTCCGGCATCGCGATCATCCTGCTACCCGGGCGAGCGCGGCGACCTGCTCGTCATAGGTGTCCCGGCCGGCCACCAGCAGCCCCGGTAGCAGGTCGCCGAAGGCATTCACCTCGGCCACCGCGTGCCCGCGCCAGTTTGCGGCAAACATCAGGTCGACACCGACCTGGCTGCTGCGCGGGAAACAGCCGGCGACCGCCTCGCAGGTACGCAGCGCCGCATCGTACTGCGGGCCGGCCGCCGCACGCACCGCGGCCAGCTCGCCGCGGGTACCGCCGAGGTGGAGGTTGGTCATCGGTGAGCGGCTGCACCGCGCCACGGCATGGGTGGCCCGCCCGGCGACCACGACCACCCGCAGGTCCAGTACCCGCCCGGCGAGTGCCGCCTTCGGGTACCACCGCTCCACCTGCAGCCCGTCCGGGGCCAGATTGTCCACAATGGACGCGATGGCGGCCTCGTCGGCGTAGTGACGTACCCGCAAACAGTTGTACAGCCGCGGCCCACCCGTACCGGGGACCAGCTCGACGGAGGTGGTGGCACGCACCTCCCGTACCCCGGCCGACCGGCCGCGCACCGCCAGCGCGAGCACCCCCGACGCGGACGACCCGTACGCCGGCTTGACGAACACGCGCGACCAGCCGGCGTCGGCCATCGCCGCGCGCAGTTCCCGGTAGCCGTGCACCTGCGGCAGGGCCGGCGGTACGGGCACCCCGGCGCCGGACAGCCGCGCGTGGCAGGCCCGCTTATCGCCCATCACCAGCACCTCCTCCGGGTCGGTGAGCAGTCGCGCCCCGGCCCGGGCGGCCGCGGCACCGATGCGCGCCAGCGCCACCGCGAACCCGCGGTACCAGTCGGCGAGCCCGACGATCTCGCCATGCTCGGCCGGTACCGGCGCCCCGCGCAACAACCGGTCGACCTCGGCGTCCTCGCCGGGCGACTCGATCCGGACCAGCTCACCCGCGACCAGCCCGAGCGGTGTGCCACCGAGGTCAATCGATACGCCGGAGGCGTCGCCGGCTACCTGGCGCCACGCTATCACCCGGGGCTCGGCCAGCCCGGCCCGGACAACGGCGGCCGCGAACAGCCGTACCCGCCGGTTATCCGGGTTACCCACCACGACGATGCCCGGCAC
>JAFMQQ010000656.1 GCA_017354595.1 Micromonosporaceae bacterium | reverse complement strand
CCAGTCCAGTTGGCGGCGCTGGGCGGGCCCGGCCGGCGGGCGGCCGAACCGGCCGGTCGCCTCCTCCGGGCGGCCCGCGGCGCGCGGGTCGTACTCGTCCCGTGGCGCGCGGCGGGTCGGCTCGTAGCCCTGTGGCTCATAGCCCTGGTCCCCGTAGCCGCCGCCGTAGTTCTGGTCGCCGTACGACTGCTCCGGACCGTACCCGCCGTTGCCACCGCCGTACCCGCGGGTGGCCTGCTGTTCGGCGTACGGGTCGGCCGGCTGCCGGTGCGCCGGTGGTGCGAAGCCGCCGGACTCGCCGCCGTACCCGCCCCGCTGGGTCGGTTCGCCATAGCCGGCCCGGTGACCGCCGCCCGCTCCGTAGTCGTCGTACGGACGCTCGGGGGGGTAGCCGGGGGTCTGGTAAGAGGTGGGACCGTACCCACCACTGGTCGGCTGTGGTGAGCGGGGCGCCGGCGGCGGGGAGATCGGCGGGGCGCCGTACGGGTCGGCCGGAACGCCGTACTCGTCCATCGGGCCGCCCCGCATCATCGCGGTCGGGGCGTCCATCATCGGGCTCCGGCTGACCATGGTCGGTGCGTTGTTCGGTGCGCCGCGGTAGGCGCCGCGGCTCGCCGGTGTCGGCATCGGCCCCCGCCGCATCGGCGGGATGTCGTCGTCGAGCCCGTCGCCGTCGTCGCGCTTGCGGCCTCTGAGGATCAGCACGATGGCCAGGATGCCGAGCAGCACCAGCAGACCGCCGACACCGATCAGGATCATCGAGAAGCCGCCGATGCCGCTACCGGTGTTGGTGTTGGCCGCGGCCGCAGCGGTGTCGCCGGGGACGGCCAGGCTGGCGTTGGGGTCCCCGGTGGGCAGCCCGTCCACCGGCGAAGCCGTGGCGGCGACCGGTATCAGTGCGATGGGCGGCGCGTTGGCGGTCGCTCCCGCGGCGGCGTCGAACGTCCTGGTGTTGGAGTTCCCGCCGCCGTCCTGGTAGCCGTCCTTGGTGGCACCGACGCTGAGGGTGCCCGGGGTGATCGGCTTGGCCTGGGTCGACTGGAAGGTATACGTACCGGAACTGCCGGTGCCGGTACGGAAGGTGTGCCCGTCGGGATCCTGCAGTTCCACCGTCGCGTTGGCGATTCCCTTGCCGGTGCTCGAGTCCGTGACCTTGCCGGTGACCTTCGCCACCGCGGTCGGCGTCTGCTGCGGCGGCCCGTGCAGTACGGCGCGGAAGGTCTGGCTGTCGTTGTGACCGTTGAAGTCCTGGGCGTTGACCGTGCCCGTGCTGGTGGCCGTCTGGCCCGGCGCCACGTTCGGGTTGTTGCTCGCCCTGACCGTGAAGCTGATCTGTTGGCTGCCGGGGTTTCCGTTGTTGAACGTGACGGCGCACGAGCTGCTGCCGGTCGGCGTGCAGTTCTGCGGGTTGGTGACCGTGAAGTTGCCGCCCAGGCCCGAGACCGCGACCCGGATGGTCTCGCCACCACCGCCGCTTATCGCCTGCTTGAGCTGCACCTGGATCTGGAGTGTCTGGCTGTCGCCGGGGTTGAAGTCGTTCAGCCCCAGGACCGAGACACCCACGGTGTCGTCGGCGTATGCGGGGGCGGCCACGGCGGTGAGGCCGCCAACCGCCAGCGCGGCTACCGCCGCCGCACGCAGCACCCAAACTCGTCGGTGCGAAGTCACGATCCACCGCCTTCCGGTCTCCGTGGGCAACTATGCCCCCTCCGCTCAACAGAGGAAAGGCCAGGGCAGGGCCAACTGCCCACCGTAACGGACGTATCGTCCCAGGGTGTCCCGAGCCCACCGCAATACCGCGGCGATAGCGGCTGTCGTCGATGCCCTCGAAGCCGGCCGGGAACCGGCGCGTGAGCAGGTCAGGGACGCGGTACGGACACTGCTCGCCGATCTGGCCGCCCTCGCCCCTGGCCATTCAGTCGAGGTACGGGTTCCACCTTTCGGTGCGATCCAGTGCGTACCCGGCCCGCGGCACACCCGGGGTACCCCGCCCAACGTGGTGGAGACCGACCCGGTGACGTGGATCATGCTCGCCACCGGCCGTACCGCCTGGTCTGAAGCCGTCGCGGCGGGCAAGGTACGGGCCAGCGGCATCCGTACCGACCTCTCCGGGGTTCTCCCCGTGTGGTCCGCATGACGCAGCCCGCCGGGTCGCTGGCGCGCCACTCGCGCACAAAGCTGCTTACTGTCGGCACGCACAAGTTGGCTGTCCGAAGTGAGCCGGTGCTCGCGTACACTGGCCCGGTACACCGGAGACATCCGGTAGCGGCCGACGAGGCTAAAGGAGCGGCAAGTGCCCCGAGGCGACGGCCGGTTGAGCCACGAGATGGACCCCCAGCAGGCTGGCCCGCAGGACGAATGCGGTGTGTTCGGGGTCTGGGCGCCCGGCGAGGACGTGGCAAAGCTCACCTACTTCGGCATGTACGCGTTGCAGCACCGCGGCCAGGAGGCGGCCGGTATCGCCGTCTCGGACGGCTCCGGCGTGGTGGTCTTCAAGGACCTCGGCCTGGTTGCCCAGGTCTTCGATGAGCCGACCCTGGCGAGCCTGCGGGGGTACGTCGCCATCGGGCACACGCGCTACTCGACCACCGGCGGCTCGACGTGGGAAAACGCGCAGCCGACGCTGAAGGCGACCACGGCCGGGACCA
>JAFMQQ010000143.1 GCA_017354595.1 Micromonosporaceae bacterium | reverse complement strand
GTCGCGCCCGCGGTCGCCGCTGCGAAGGTGTGCGGGCCGCGGATCACCGCGCCGCTGGCCGAAGCGCCGTGGGCGCAGGCCCGGTTGCGGCCGGATCTGGCCTGGCCGTTGAGTACCGGCGCCGGGATCACGGTCGCGGTCATCGACTCCGGTGTCTCCGACAACCACCCGTCGCTGGCCGGCAAGGTGTTGCCCGGCCGGGACTACCTGGCATCCGGCGGGAACGGCCACTGCGACCAGAACGGGCACGGCACCCTCATCGCCGGGCTGATCGCCGGGCGTCCGGAGACCAGCGCCGGGTACCGGTTCTTCGGCGTCGCACCGGACGCCCGCATCCTGCCGGTGCGGGTACTGCTGGATCAGCAGCGCTCGCTCGATCCGGCCCTGTCGGGCACGATCGCCAACGCCATCCGCTGGTCGGTGGACGTGGGCCGCGCGCAGGTGGTCAACCTGTCGCTGACCACCGAACCGACGAAGGCGCTCGCCTCGGCCGTCGCGCACGCGATCGCGAAGGGCGCGGTGGTGGTCGCCGCGACGGGCAACGGCGGCGATACCGCCGGCGGCGATGGTACGGCGACGTATCCGGCCGCGTACCCCGGCGTGATCGGGGTGGCCGGGGTGGACGACCAGGACCAGCACGTGGGTACCTCCACCACAGGCTCCTTTGTGGACGTTGCGGCACCCGGGCTGCGGATCGCGGGTCCGTCTCCGGCCGGCGGCGGCTACCTGTTCGCCGCTGATGGTGGCACCAGCTTCGCCGCCGGGTACGTGTCGGGGGTGGTGGCTCTGATCCGGGCCTACCACCGCGAGCTCACCCCGGACCAGGTACTCCAGCGGCTGACGCAGACCGCGCAGCATCCCCCCGGGGGGTGGAACCCGGACGTCGGGTTCGGAGTAGTGGATCCGGTGCGGGCGGTGGGTGCGTTGATGGTGGCCGGTGCGGGTGCCGCAAGCGCACCCGGCGACCAGCGGGTCCCGGCACCGGTCATCAAGCGGAAAGCGACCTCCGTCGTGACCGTGGCCGCGGTACTGGTCGGTGCCGGCGGTGTGGCGGTGGCGGGCCTGGTCGTGGTGGCGGTACCGGTGGTGCGCCGGGGCCGGCGCCGCCAGTGGCGTCCGGCCGGCCGGCGGCCGGCTTGACCAATCCGTTACTTGAGTCGACGGGCTACGGTGGGGTGTCATTCATTTACAGGTAAACAAATGTGGAGTTGCGCATGAGCCAGGGTCCCCCGGACGGCCTCGACTTCGCCGCGGTACGGGCACGCATGGAAGAGACGATGGCCGAGGTGGACAGGTTGCTGGCCGAGTTGCCGCAGGAGCACCGGGCGCAGAAGGCGCCGTGGCCACCGGGTGAGGCGACCGACGCCAGCGGTACGGTCCGGGTGGTGCTGGCCCCGGACGGGCTGCCTAGATCTATCGAGGTCGATCCGCGTTGGCGCCGTACGGTCGGCTGCGACGGGTTGGCCGGCGCGGTCACCGAGGCGTGCCTGTTCGCGGCCGGAACGCTGGCCGAGTCCACCGCCGACCAGCCCGCGGGAAGCAACATCCTGAACCGCCCGATGGAGGAGGCGTTCGCCGCCATGGGCCGGAATTCCGCAGCGGGTGCGGGTGGTGTGGATCCGGGCGGCGCGGGCGGCGCCCGGTTGGCGCTGACCGTCACGCTGCTGGGAACGGTCGCCTGCACGGCGAATCCGGACTGGGTCAACCTCCAGAACGACGAGGACCTGAACGTGGCGCTGGCCGCGGCCGTCGCCGACATCCGCGCGAACCTGTAGAGAGGGCGAGTAATGGACCCCGACATGCTCTACGACCTCAACTACATCCGCCGGCACCAGAAGTTCTGGCAGGTGGACGTCCCGGCCGAGTTCCGGCCGGCAGTCACCGGCCTCGATGAGATGGCGAAGATACACGGCCACCGGCCGGGGTACCTGCTGAAGGACTTCTTCGCGGCGTATGAGGAGACGCTCACCTGGATGCCGGCCAAGGCGCACGAGGGGATGGCCGCCTTCGACTGCTACGCGAACGTCTGTTACCGGGCGCGCCAGGGCTACACGCAGTTCGAGAATATGAGCGAGGCCGCGGTCAGGCGGCTGGGCCTCTCGCTCCCGGTACCGATCACGGTTGCGCCGGGTCTCGGCAAGCCCCGGGCGCCCGGCTCGCCGGGTGAGTACAGCCCGGGTGCGGGTGTGGCGCCTGCTCCCGGGACACCGTGAGGTGGATGATGACGAATCAGGACTACGAGGAACTCCAGCACATGGCGGACCGGACCAAGAGTTGGGGCGCGCCGCCGGGCAACAAGGATCTGTCGATGTGGGCGCAGACGGCGACCGGGCAGCAGGCGAGTCCCGAGAGCTTCCCCGCTCAGGCGAAGGCCGACGAGATCGCGGCGAAGCACAAGGACGTGCTGGCGCAGCTGGACGAGGCCACGACCCGCACCGCGGACCTCCGGCAGAAGGTCATGGTGCCGGCAAAGGCCGACCTCGGCGCATTCGACCACTTCACCACCAGCCTGACCGCAGGCTTCGGTCCGAACCCGTGGGAGCTGGTGGAGCCGCTGTGGAACGACCTGACCTGGTGGGCTTCCTCCGGCTTCACCGAGGCGGGCCGCTGGAAGTCGATCGAGGTGGATATCGATAGGACACAGAAGCTCGTCAACCGGATCTGGCAGGACGGCAATCCCAGACACAGCAGCGTTCCCAGCGGCTGGCCCGGCACGGCCCAGGGCGTGCCAGAGTTCCTGCAGGGGAACACCATCGAGTACGACTGGAACACGCCGTCCGGCCGGATCTACCGGAGCCAGATCAAGCACCAGGTCGACGCGCTCACCGCGTTCAACAATGCCTGCAACAGCCTCAACGATGCGGTCGGTGCGGTCGCCACCTTTACCGCATTCCTGGCTGCGGCGGCCCTGGCCCTGTTCGGCGCGCTGGCCGCGTTTGCCAGCGAGTGGATAGCCGAAATCCTGGCCATGCTGGAACGGGGCGAGGCGCTGCTCGCCGAGGTGACGGCGTTCACCGGGCGGCTGGCGCAGTTGGCAGCGCGGTTGCGGGAGCTGCAGGGCTGGTACGGGGCCGGCCGGGTGGCCGCCTGGGTGATCGACCAGTGTGTCGCCGCCATCCGCTTCGTTCAGGGGCGGCTGCAGAACGCCTGGGAGGTTCTCACGTCATCGGTGGAGAACTTCCTCAGGACGATCCTGCCGAGGATTCTCAACTTCGTTCTCGGGGCCGCGGCCGCCTTTGGTATCAGCTTGAAGTCCACCCTGTACGCGATCGACCGGGCGACGAACGTGGTCAGGAAGGTGAACAACGACAACGACCCGAGCCATTCGGATCCCTTCGGTACCGGCCACTGGCCGAACCCGTGCATCGACCTGGCGAAGTACAAGTTCCCCACCCCCCAGGCGGGGAAGGCGGCGGGCCGCGGCGGGAGCCAGTACCTGTACGAGCCCTTCGGGCAGGACCCGGGCGGACCGCCGCCGTTGCGTACCCTGCCGTAGTAAACCCGATCTTTGATCGCTGGTCCCGGGCCAATCACCCGAGTGTCACCTTGGTTTCGGGTAATCGCCGCCTTCGGTCCCTAGGCTCCTGGCGACAGTGAGTCGAGGAGGGGCCTTGGCGGTCGATCCGATGCAGCGCCTGCGCGACATCGAGCGGCTGCTGCTGGCCCCGGAGACTGCCGGACCAAGGTCGACGGCGACGACCGCGCCGGACGGTGCGCCGGCCCAGATCGACGACGTTGCCCTGAGCAGGCCACCCGAACGGGTACAAGCCCCCGAGCCCATCGAAGCACCCGAGCCCATCGAGGCGCGCGAGCCGATCGAGGCGCCCGAGCCCATCAGTGGCCGCGACGCCACCGGCGCCATCGGCGTGACGCTGGGCTCCGACGGACTGCCTGAGGCAGTCAGCGTCGAGCCGGGCTGGCTGCGGACGCTCGGCGCGGAACGCTTCACCGCTGCCCTCGGCGATGCGGCACGGGCGGCGATCCAGCAGCGGGACGCGACTGCGCTCGCCACCTTCGGCGAGCAGGGCGCCGCCGAACTCGCCACGCTCAGCCAGGATCTGGCCCGCTTCCTAGCACCCGACGCGCCTGCCGAGGAGGCGGCGCTGGCCGAGGAGGCGCAGCTGGCCGAGGAGGCGGCGCTGCCGCCGGCCCGGCCGCTGGCCGACGTGCTCGCCGACGCGTCCGCGGCGATGGAGGAGATGAGCCGGCGGTTGGACCAGGCAACGGCGGAGGCGCCACGCGGTACCGGCTCCACCGGCTTCGGCAAGCTCACCATCACTATCGAACCCGATGGGACCTTGTCCTGTGTGGCCGACCCATTCTGGCTGTCGGACCTCGATACATCGGAATTGAGCGATTCGCTCAACCGGGCGCTCCAGGGGGCGCGGACCGACCTGGCACGTGCCACCGCCGGCCTCTCCGGCGTGCGGCTGGCCCGCATCGGCGATGAGTTGCAGGCCGCGCTGCGAAGCCTGCTGCGTCCGTACTGATGGCAACCGTACTGATCGGAGGATGACCGACGATGGGTGGCCGTACCTCGGGAGCCATCAGCTACAGCCTGGCGGAGATCCGGGCCGCCGCAGGGATGTGGCACCGGGTATCTCCACAGTTGACGCAGATCGACGCGATGGTACAGGGAATGAGTGTCCGGAGCGCGGCCGCGAGCACCGACCTGTTCCCGAGCAGCATCGTCAAGTACGCCGCGATCGTGGCCAACTTCGATGCCTCGTGCCAGGAGGGCGCCGCCATCACCGATGCCATCGGCGACACGCTGGACACGGCCGTGCTCGTCTACAGCCACTCCGAGCAGGCTGCGAAGGCCGCAGCGGGCAGGCTGGCGCAGAAGATCCGGGACCTGGGGAGACTACCGTGACCGATCAGATGCCCACCCCCGCGGAGTACCTCGCCCAGGCCGGCTTCTCCGCCACGACACTGGCGGACCTGCAGCAGAAGGTGGAGGAGGCCGCGGCGAAGATACGCCATGGTCTGGCGAAGGCCGGGCAACAGATTCAGGGTTGGTACAACGCTTTGGTGAAGGCCCTGACCGAGTGGGTCAACGACATGTGGACCAGGATCCAGTCCTTCTGGGACTCCTCGATCCAGCCCTGGATCGAAGAAGTCAAGAAGATCTGGAACCTGGTGGTGGAGCTCGTCCGCAAATGCATCAACGACCTGAGGAACTTCCGGGCCAACGTCCAACTGCTGATCAACATCCATGCGGACATGCTGTCCTGGATCGAGGTCGGCCAGGTGGCCCAGCAGTGGTACCAGGATGTCGAGCGGTTCCACATCGACAACGGATACAACATGGTCGGCCTGTCCTCCAGCCGGACCTGGGTCGGCCCGGCCGCCGACTCCTACGTCAGCCTCTGGCCGTACCAGGTCAGGGCGGGGCAGCGCCTGCTGAAGCTCGCCGAACAGAACTCGGCGAATCTGGGCCATCTGCTCACCGCCGGCGCGGCCCTCTACGTCGCCTGGGGGATGGTCTTCCTTCAGCTGCTGGCCATCCTGGCCACGGACATAGTGCTGGGACGGTGGCTGCCCGGCTCGCGCGGCGGGGGCGGCGGCGGGGGCCCGATTCCGGATGCCATCGAAGGCCTGTCGAGCGACGGTATCGCGGCGGCGAAGCGGGGTTCGTCGGCCGGCGCTGGCGATGTGCGCACCCTGATGCGGCTGCTCGCCACGGTGGCCGTTGCCCGGGTGGTGGTGCAGAAGGTGGACGAGCAGACGGCTGCTGCCATGCAGACTCTCGTCGCTAACCGGGACGGGATGGGCAGTGGCGACCGCAACTGGCCCAACCCGCTGGCAGTCAAGGAGTTCATGCACCCGACCATCGACCCCAATGGCAGGGTACGGATTGTGGCCGGCCGTTACACCTAGGCCGTACCGTCGTTCAGCGCCGCCCGGTCCAGCAGATCCTGGACCACCTGCTGCGCCTCGACAATCTCGTCCGGGACGAGCTTCTCCACCTGTTCCTGGTACAGCTCGCGGGCGCGTTCCTGGGTCTGGCGCATGGTACGGGTCACCACCTCGCCCAGGGTCGCGGTGTCGTACCAGGAGAGTGCGCCGCCGCGCAGCTGAAAGTCGAGCAGTTCGCCGGCCGCGTTCATCTCGACCACCACCCGCCCGTCCCGGCTGTGCCCGCTGCGGGGTACCTTCGCCAGCCGCTGCGCCGACTGCTGGTACTGCTCCATCGCGGCGATCGCGGCGCTGGAGATCTGTTCGTAGTAGACGTCCAGTGCCGTCTTGGTGGGTACCGTGCCGCCCCAGCTGGTGATGAACTCGGTGGCGATCGCGGTGTTTGCCGCGAACTCTTCCTCGTCGATCGCAGAGTTGGTCGGCGCGTCGGTCGCCGCGGGGATCTCCGGTTCGATCCCGGGTCTCGGCTCGGTCAACGCTCCTCCAGCAGGCTCGGGTCGGGCAGCGCACCGCCCGCCGGCGGCGCCTCCTGCGCGCCGATGGCGAACATTGGCGGTTCGTCCACAGTGGACCCACCGGCCTCGGCGTCCAGCGGCTCCGTGCTGCCGGTGGCCACCAGCCGACCGTACGCGTCGAAGAGGTTCTTCTGGGCCGCGCGCAACGCCTCCCGTACCGCGGACTCCACCACCCGCCGGTCCCGGGAGCGGACCGTTTCGCTGAACGCCACCCTCACCACCAGCCCGTCACCATCGACGGTGGCGGTGACCAGACGATCGCGATCGCGACCCCGGAAGGTACCGGCACGGATCCGTTCCATGCCCGCGATGAGGACATCCACCGGAATCTCGGCTGGTTCTGGCGTTGCGGAATCGGGCATCGAAGCATCTGGCACGGTCATGGCGAATCCACGATAGTCGGTACCGGCAAGCCTGCGGTACCGCCAACTCTGGCGCCTGCGGATATGGATGTCTATTGGCTCGCCGTCCTATTCTGGTACCCACGGCCAGAGCCTGTGCTGGCCGATGCGAACAGCCAAGGGGTACTAGATGTCCGACGAGATCACTGTAAACCCGGCCGATCTGAAGGGCGCCTCGGACAAGGTCGCCAGCGTCGGCGGCCAGGTCCCGAACGCGTTCGCCAGTGCCGCCTCGTCGCTGGGTACTGCTTCGGGAGCCAACCCTGGCTTCCTGCTGGGACCGGCCGGCGTGGCGCTGGGCGCCGCGATGGGCTCCGCGCTGGGGACGCTGGGTAACGCGACGAATGCCCACGCCGCCTGGCAGGCGGATGCGGCGACCAGGTTCACCCAGGCCGACGACGCACTGACGGCGGCGCAGAAGCCACTCGCCGACGGTATCGACGCCGCCGGTGCGGCGCTGAAGCCGCGGGGGTCATCGTCATGACGTATCCGCAGCTGATGGTCGCCCAACCGAGCACCTGGAACGCGGCCGCCGCTCCGATGGG
>JAFMQQ010000655.1 GCA_017354595.1 Micromonosporaceae bacterium | reverse complement strand
GTACCCGCACCCGGCCGGCGATCTGCTCCACCTCCAGGTAGCCGGCGTCGTACGGCATCGCGTCGCAGAAGACCACCCGGGCGCGGGGTACGTCCCGGGCGGTGGCGTACGACGCGACCGCTCCGAGCGCCTTGCCCATCAGCTGTGGGCTCATGGATCCGGAGGTGTCCAGCACGACCCCGAAGGTGCACAGCGGTACCGGTTCCTCGGGGCGCAGCCGGCCGGCCCGGGGAATGTCCGGAGTGGACGCCTGCCGGCGGGACGGGCGGGCGTACGAGCGGCGCGGCTCCGGCATCCGCACGTACTCCTCGATCCACCGGGCGAGCCGGGCGTCCCAGGGCAGCGGCGGGTGCTCCAGCGCCCGGATCTCCTCCACCAGGCCGGCCGGCAGGAGTCCCCGGCCGGCGCTGTCGTGGTAGGCCAGGCCGGACAGCAGTGCCCGCCGGTGGTACTCGTCCAGCCCGACGGCGCCCGACCGTTCCTTGGCAGGACGATGGCGTAGCCTTTCGACCGTGGATTACCCGGCATTCCTCCGGTACCTGGCCGGTGATTTCGCACGGCTGCGCGAGGTCGCCAGGGACAACCTGACCAACCGGGTGCCGAGTTGTCCAGAGTGGACAGTCTATGACCTGGTCGACCACGTGGCCGTGGTCTACCTGCAGAAGGTGGAGTGCATGCGGCTGGGGCACCGGCCGCAGTCATGGCCGCCGGAGTTCGGCGACGAGCCGGTACTCGAACGGCTCGACCGGGGCTTCGCCGCCCTGATGGTCGAGTTCGGTACCCGCGACGCCGGCTCACCCGGTGGCACCTGGTACGAGCCCGACCCGACGGTCGGCTTCTGGGCGCGCCGGATGGCACACGAGACACTGATCCACCGGATCGATGCCGAACTCGCCGCCGGTGCGGGCGCCGCACCGATCCCGGCGGAGCTGGCGCTCGACGGCATCGACGAGGTACTCGAATGCTTCCTGCGCTACGGGTCGCGTGCCTGGCGGGAGGATTTCGTGGCGGACCTGCCAACCGTACCGGCGCCGCCGGTGCTGATCGCATCCGGTGACCGGGGCTGGCTGGTCCGGGCGGCGCCGGAGGGGGTGCTGGTCGAGCCGGGCTCGCCCGTAGCTCCGGGATCTGGCCGTGCAGCCGCCCGGATCGAGGGCGGGCCAGCAGATGTGCTGCGCTGGCTGTGGCGGCGCGACCCGCTCGGCACCGCACCGGCCACGGTCGGGATCTCCGGTGATACCGGGCTGGTGGAGCAACTCCGGGGTCTGCTGTACGACGCCACGCAGTGACCTGGTCACTCGCCGGCACAGTTGGCCCGTGAATTGGTAGCGGTCATTTTGCCGACCGCCTAGCCTCAGACACTATGGCGGTGTTACGCGGCCTGCTCACACTGGCGGCCCTGCTGGGGTTCGCCTGCCTGCCGTGCCTGGTCGCCGTGGTCTTCACCGCTGACGCGATCATCCTTCCGATCGCCCGGGCGGTACGCCGGGTCCGGCGCGGCTGGGCCGAGCGCCGGCTGGCCCACCGGGCGGGCCTGCGGATGCACCGGGGCGTACTCCGGCGTACCACCGCGGCACCGGCCGGGCCGCCGATCGAGAAGCTCGCCGCCGACCTGCGCCGCCTGGCCCGGCAGCGGGTCGGTATCGCCACCCACTCACCGGTCTGGGCCGCCGCGGTCACCCACGCGTACGACGACCGGCTCGCCACCGCCTGCCGCGAACTGGAGATCCCCGAGCACCTGGGCGAGCTGGCCGGGCTCGACCTGGAGATCGAGCGGGTACGGGTTGAGGGGCTGATCGAGGCGGCCGGGCTCGGGCTGCCCAGCGTGGACGCCGACCGGCGGCAGCAGGACCAGCGTTGAGGCTGTTCGTGGCGGTGTACCCGCCGCAGCAGGCCACCGACCACCTCGCCGCCCACCTCGCCGGGCTGAACATCGGGCAGGCCGCCGGCCGGGGGATCAACGCGCGGCTTGCCACCCGCGCGCACTGGCACGTGACACTGGCGTTTCTCGGCGAGGTGGCCGACGACCGGGTACCGCGGGCCGCGGCCGTGCTGGACGCACTCACCGCGGATGCGCCGCCGGTGTTGCGGATCGCCGGTGCCGGGCGCTTCGGCCGGGGCCGGTTCACCATTGTCTGGGCCGGGCTGCGCGGCGACGTGGCAACGCTGACCGGGCTGGCCAGGCAGGTACGCCGCGAGCTTCGCCGGGCGCGGCTGCCGTACGACGAGAAACCGCTGCGGCCACACCTGACGCTGGCCCGACCCGGCGACCGGTTGCCCGCCGAACAGATCACGGCCGACCTTGCCGCGCTGCAGGCGTACGAGGGTCCAGAGTGGACGGTTACGGCGGTACATCTGGTACGCAGCCACCTTGGCCCCCATCCGCGGTACGACATGCTGCACATCGTGCCACTTGTCGTGAGCTGAACTGCCCGCGATAGTCCAGAGTGGACCGGATGCTGCATGGTGACTTCGCATCGGGTGGTCCACACCTGACTGCGGTCTACCTCGGCCGGAAGATCGGCTAGAACAAGGACATTGACCAACGACAACCTATAAAGATTCTAGTTATCCTACGGGGTAACTAGGGAGATCTCGACGAGCCGGACGGGTGCCGCTATTGTCGGCCGAATGCGTGTAATCGGCGTCGGATTC
>JAFMQQ010000142.1 GCA_017354595.1 Micromonosporaceae bacterium | reverse complement strand
GGGCCAAGGCGGTCGGCTGAGGTTGGTACGCGTCGAGGCACAGCCGGCTGGCTCCGCGACAACAAGCCGCGGAGCCGGCCGGTGGCACGCCCGCCGGCTGGTGCCGTACGCCGGCGTGCTGCCGTTCCTCGGCTACGCCGCGGTGTTCCTGCTCTGGCCGACCTACATCGTGCTGGCCGGGGCGTTCCAGGACACTGCCGGCCGCGCCACAGTGGACAATGTCCGCACGATCACCAGCGGCGCCACCTATCTCGACGCCTTCGCCCGCTCCATCGAGCTGTCCGTGGTGACCGCCCTGCTGGGTGCGGTACTCGGCGCGCTGCTGTCCTGGGCGATCGCCCAGGGCCGCCCTGATGGTGTCCTGCGCCGCGCGGTGGTCTCGGCCAGCGGCGTGCTGGCCCAGTTCGGTGGCGTGATGCTCGCCTTCGCGTTCCTCGCCACCTTCGGCTTCAACGGGCTGGTCACCATCGCGCTGCAGGACTGGCTCGGCGTCGACGTGTTCTCCAGTGGCGCCTGGATCTACGGGTTCACCGGGCTCGCCGTGGTGTACACGTACTTCCAGATCCCGCTGATGGTCATCGTCTTCCTGCCCGCGATCGACGGGCTGAAGCCGCAGTGGCGCGAGGCCTCCGACGGTCTCGGCGGCTCCGGCTGGGCCTACTGGCGGCACGTCGGCGGCCCGATCCTCGCACCGAGTTTCCTCGGCGCGACGCTGCTGCTGTTCGCCAACGCCTTCTCCGCCTACGCCACCGCGGCGGCGCTGATCAGCCAGGGCAGTCCGCTGGTCACGCTGCAGATCCGCGCCTCGCTCACCAGCGAGGTCGTGCTGGGCCAGGCCAGCGTCGGCAAGGCGCTGGCGCTGGGCATGATCGTGGTAGTCGCCGTGGTGATGTCGCTCTATGCGTTGCTGCAACGCCGGACGGCCCGATGGTTGCGATGAGAGTGTGGCTGCGGTGAGGGTGTGGTTGCGATGAGGGCACGGGCCGCGATCAGGTGGAGCATCCTCGTCGTCGTCGGCATCTACCTGCTGTTGCCGATCCTGGCGATGGTCGAGTTCTCCACCCGGGGCGCCGGATCGAGCCGCACGCTGGCCGCGTGGCGGGCGATCGGTACCGACGCCGACCTGGTCTCCGCGATCACCGTCTCGGTGGAACTCGCGCTGCTGACCGTGGCCGGCACGCTGCTCCTGCTGGTCCCCACCATGACCTGGGTACAGCTGCGGGTGCCCCGGATGCGCCGGTTGGTGGAGTTCATCTGCCTGCTGCCGTTGACGATTCCGGCCATCGTCATCGTGGTCGGCATCGCCCCCATCTACGCCTGGGTCAACTATCTGCTCGGCGACTCACCGCTGACCCTGACCTTCGTCTACATCGTGCTGGTCCTGCCCTACGCCTACCGGGCCATCGCGGCCGGTCTGTCCGGTGTGGACATCGTCACCCTCGCCGAGGCCGCCCGCAGCCTCGGCGCCTCCTGGCGGCAGGTGCTGTTGCGGATCGTCATCCCCAACATCCGCGGCGGCATCATCTCCGCCGCCGTCATCTCGGTCGCGTTGGTACTCGGCGAGTTCACCATCGCGTCGCTGCTCAACTTCAACACCCTGCAGGTCGTCATCAACCTGCTCGGCAAGCGCGACGCCGCCGTCTCGGTGGCGGTATCCGTGGCCGCCCTGGTCTTCGCCTTCCTGCTGCTGCTGGTACTCGCGCAGGTGGCACCGCGCCGCCGCGGCGCCGGTATGGCGGAGGTCGAAGATGCCTGATGACGTGACGGGTGCCGGCACGCTCGTCGAGGCGCCAGCAAGGCCCGGCGTCGCGGTACGCCTGGTGGAGCTGCGCCGGTCCTTCGGCCCGGTCGTCGCGCTGGACGGCCTGTCGCTGGAGATCGTCCCCGGCGAACTGGTCGCTCTGCTCGGCCCGTCCGGCTGTGGCAAGACGACCGCCCTGCGCGCCCTCGCCGGTCTGCAGGAGCTCGACTCCGGTCAGGTCTTTGTGGACGGTCGGGACATCACCCGGGTCAGCGCGCACCGCCGCGGCATGGGCATGGTCTTCCAGGCGTACAGCCTGTTCCCGAACATGACCGCGCGGGAGAACGTGGCGTACGGGCTGCGGCTGCGCCGGGTACCCGCCGCGCAGCGGCGCAAGCGTGCCGGCGAACTGCTCGACCTGGTGGGACTGGCCAGCCACGCCGGCCACTACCCGGACCAGCTCTCCGGCGGGCAGCAGCAGCGGGTCGCGCTGGCCCGGGCGCTGGCGATCCAGCCGAAGGTGCTGCTGCTGGACGAACCACTCTCCGCGCTGGACGCCAAGGTACGGGCGCAGTTGCGGGACGAGATCCGGGCGGTGCAGCGCGAGGTCGGCACCACAACCCTGTTCGTCACGCACGACCAGGAGGAGGCGCTGGCCATGGCCGACCGGGTCGGCGTCATGTCGGCCGGCCGGCTGCAGCAGATCGCCTCCCCCGTCGAGCTGTACGAGCGCCCGCGCACCGCATTCGTCGCCGAGTTCGTCGGCCTCACCAACCGGCTGGCCGGTACCGCGGGCGGCGGGAGCGTCCAGCTGCTCGGTGCCCGGGTGCCACTGCTGCCGGGATCGGTGGAATCCGGCCCGGTCACGGTGCTGGTACGCCCGGAGTCTCTGCTGGTCACGCCGGCCGAACCGGATGCGGCGGAGCGGGCCGCCGGGCGGGTACTGGCGGCGACGTTCCTCGGGGCGCTGTGCCGGGTGCGGGTACGGCTGGACGACGGTACGGTCCTGCTCGCTCAGGTGTCCAGTGTGGACGTTACCCAGCTGGCACCCGGCACGCCGGTACGGGTCGGCGTCCGGCCGGCCCCGGTCCTCGCGATCGCCGGCTCCGCCTGAGGTCTCGACCTCCCGGCCGCATCAGCGCAAGGCATCCAGGTGTGCCGGTGATTGCCGTGCTGTCCGGCCGTCATTGACTTTCGGCCGCATGAGGTATCCCGTTGGGCGCCCGGACCGGCTATAAACACTTCATGCCGGCGAGCGAGGACGTCGACACAAGGGTCCGCGCCGCGATGTTCGCCCACCTGGACCGGCTCAGGTTGGCGCACCCGGACGGCATACCCTCCAGCGTCATCAACACCTTCGTCTTCGACGGCCAGCCGATACGGCTGGTTGTCCAGCCGGGCATCTGGAAGCCCGCGCGCCTGGCCGCCGCGCTGACGATCCGTACCACCTGGACGCCGGAGGGCGGGCAGGCGCCGTACGAGGACCGGGTCGGCCCGGATGGCAGCCTGCGGTACAAGTGGCGAGGGACCGACCCCGACCAGGCGGACAACCGGGCGCTACGGGAGGCGATGGCCCGCAACGCCCCGCTCGCCTATTTCTACCCGGTGGCCAGGAGCGTCTACGCGGCCATCTATCCGGTGTATCTGGTCGATGAGGACCGGCAGGCGCACGAGTTCGCCGTGCACCTGATGGAGCCGCCGGCCGGTGTCACGGTGACGTGGGACGGTGAGAGTCACCTGGATCGGCGGTACGTCCGCCGCCTGACCCTGCACCGGCTGCACCAGGTGGTCTTCCGACCGAGGGTGCTGCGCGCGTACGACTCCCAATGTGCGCTGTGCCGGCTTCGCCATGCGCCGCTGCTCGACGCCGCTCACATCATCCCGGACAGCCGGGGCGGCGAGCCGGTGGTGCCCAATGGACTGGCGATGTGCAAGATACACCACGCGGCGTACGACACGAACATCATCGGCATCCGGCCGGACCGGGTGGTGGAGGTCCGGGTGGACGTGCTGGCCGAGATCGACGGGCCGATGCTGCGCCACGGCCTCCAGGAGATGCACGGTTCGACGATCAGCCTGCCGCGTGCCCGGCGCGACCACCCCGACCCGACCCGGCTCGAGCAGCGGTACGAACAGTTCCGCGCCGCCGCCTGAGTACCCGCGTCAGCGCCTGGCGCGGGCCACCACCTCCTCTGGAGACAGCGGCGCCTTCGGGTGGCAGGTCAGGCACATCGGCGTCTTCACCTTGATGAATGAGAAGCCTTCGCCGGCACGCTCCACCAGTGCGCTGCCAGCCGCGCACTCCGGGTCATGACGACAAGCTACTGGCGAGCATTGGTTGATCGGATTCCACCTATCGGAGCGGATTCGGCCGACTGAGCGGCCCCGCCGTCATTCGGGCGGACGAGCCACTGCCGATGGGTGGGTACACCGCCCTGACCGGTCGGACGACCGCGGTGACCGGCACCGCACCCGGGTCAGGTGCCGGTGAAGGCACTGATCGCCCGCGCCGCGATCCGATCGGCTAGCGGTGCCGCCCGGCGCAGGCGGTGCACGGCTTCGGCTGGCGTGCGGCGGCCGGCACCGACCGACCAGCAGTCCAGCAGCAACGGCCGGGCGCGCATCGCACCGGCGAGGCGTTCCAGTTCGCCGGCTGTCGGCTGGACATGCCGGCGGTACCGGGTGGCGACCGCGTCCACCAGCCGGAGGTCACGGATCCCGGCGACGAACAGCAGATAGGCCAGCGACCACAACCGCGGGCCACGGCCGGCGCCGGCCCAATCCACGATGACCAGATCACCGCCGGCGGTCTCGACGACATTCGCCGGTACGAAATCAGGGTGTACGAAGCCGTGCGGTAGGTCGGCTGCGTCGTCCAAGCCGGCGACCGCGTCGAGCAGCACGGTCCACTCGTCCGACTGCGTGCCACCGATCCGGGAACGCGCCGACTGCAGCAGCGCCAGCGCCGCGTCGATCTCCTCCGCCGGACCGCCGGTCGGCGCCAGGTGATGCCATGCCCCGCCGGGCCGCATCCGGCTCGCCGGCCGGGCGTGCAACCCGCCGAGCAACGCACCGAGTACGGCGAACAAGCGTCCTCCCGGCCCCGGCGGTACACCTTCGACGAACTGGGTGACCAGTACCCCCTGACCGTCCATAGTGGAGACCGGCGCCGCGCACCGTTCGGCGGGGAAGCCCGCCTCGGCGAGCCGGTTCAGGATCGCCGCGTCGCCCTCGACCGCGTCCACCGGACGCTGCGGCGGGAAGACCCGGGCGACCCAGGCCGGACCGTCCCGCCGGTCCACCCGGAACACCTGTCGGTCCAACGCTGTCAGGCCGGTGATCGAGACACCATGGGTGGACTCCAGGTGCTCGATGACCTGGTCCGCGCAGACGCCCACCCGGCAAGGGTACGGCCGTCAGCGGCCAATCGGTGACGGCTTCCCAGCTGGCGACCCGGTCCATGACGGTGTCGTACGTTACCGCGAACGCGACCGTGGCGAAATCCGGTAGCCGACCGCATCCGCCGGTCAGTCGGCGGTCGGTCGGTCGGTACCCTCGCACGAACCCGGTTCCGCCGATAGTCTCGACCACCTGAGCCATGGGTGGCCGAGGGGGTGGATGGGGTGGCGCTGCCGTGACGGAGCCTACCAGCGGCCCGGTACCCGGCCCGGTGTGGCGGGTGAAGGGCGATCCGCTCGCCGGTCCCACCGGCTCCGGCCCGCTGGACGGGTTGCGGGTGGCCGTGAAGGACCTGATCGCGCTCGCCGGCCATCCGCGTGGGGCCGGCAACCCGACCTGGCTCGCCGAGGCGGAACCATCCACTATGGACGCACCGGTGGTGGCGTCGCTGCGGGCGGCGGGCGCGACCGTGGCCGGTCTGGCGCAGACCGACGAGCTGGCATACTCCCTCTCCGGCGACAACGTCCACTATGGAACGCCACCCAACCCGGCCGCGCCGGAGCTGGTGACCGGCGGGTCCAGCAGCGGGCCCGCATCCGCGGTCGCGCTCGGCGAGGTGGAGATCGGGCTGGGTACCGACACCGGCGGCTCGATCCGCGGACCCGCCTCCTGCTGCGGCCTGTACGGTCTGCGCCCGACCCATGGTGCGCTCAGCGCCGAGGGCGTGATCCCGCTGGCACCCTCCTTCGACACGGTCGGCTGGATCACCCGCGATGCGGCCACCCTGCGCGCGGTCGGCCAGGTGCTCCTGCCGGCCGGGGATGCCGCGCTCCCCCGGCACCTGCTGGTACCGGTCGGCCAGGGTACCGGCGTCGGCGCCGAGGTGGCCGCGGCGTTGCGGGCGACGGCGGGTCGGGTGGCGCAGGCCTGTGCGGCGGACCTGAAGCTGGTGCGGTTTCCATGGTGGACGGAGGCCGGTGAGCTTCTCGAGGCGTTCCGCCGGGTACAGGCGGCGCAGGCCTGGCGGCTGCACGGCGCGTGGATCGAGGCGCATCCCGGCGCGTTGTCGTCCGATGTGGAGGGACGTTTCCGGTACGGCGCCACGGTCGGCGAGGCGGACCAGCGGCGCGCGGAGCAGCTGCTGGACCGCTGGCGAGCCCAACTCGAGCAGCTGCTGGGCGAGGACGGTGGTGGCTGGCTGGCGCTACCGGCCACCGGTGGACCACCACACCGGCGCGGCGCGGATCCCGAGCAGCGCAACGCCTGGCGGCAGGCGACACTGCGGTGCACCGTACCGGCCAGCGCCTGCGGCCTGCCGAGCGTCGCGCTGCCCAGCGGAGTGACACCGCCGGTCGGTCTGGCTCTGGTCGGGCCGCGCGGTGCCGACCGCGCACTGCTCGCCGCCGTCGCCGCCACCGTGCAGTCGTGACGTCAGGCGGGTTCGAGCGAGCTGAACTGGATACCGGCCAGACGCCATCCGGCGGGTAGCTCGACCCACACCTGGCCGAGCCGGACCGACAGCTCCATCACCTCGCCGCGCCAGGTCGCGCGGCTGTGTTGGAGGCAGCGCACGATCGCGGCCCGGTCGTAGCGCCGGATATCCAGTTCGGTCGTCTCCAGCGCGAGGTAGCCGAAATCGGCGTGCCGACCGATCCACTGCCGCTTGTCCAGGAGGTAGCCGCGCTCGCCGATGGAGATGAAGTCGTCGGCCAGCAGAGTCTCCAACCGGTCCGTGTCGGCATGCAACTCGGCGTCGGTGAAGGCCTGCTGTAGTTCTCGGATCTCCGCAGTCACCAGATGATCCTCAGGCCGGAATGCGGGAATGTCCAGTGTGGAGGGACAGCCGGTTGGTAGGAGACGGTAACACGCGCGTAATTGATCAATTCTACGCTGCGGGTGCACCTAACCTCCGCCCGGAAGGAGTCCTCGTGCACCGACCACGTCGCACCGTGCCGGCCCTGCTCTGCCTGGCCCTGGCGATCCCCCTGGCGGCGGCGGTGAGTCCACCCGCCGCGGCGCACACGCCGCCACTGATCGACCTCGAACACGTCACCGGCGCCCAACTGGAGGCCATGATGGACGCCGGCACACTGACCTCCGTCGAACTGACCAACATGTATCTCAACCGGATCAACGCGCTGAACAAGCGCGGCCCGGGTCTGAACGCGGTGACCCAGCTGAACAGGGATGCGCTCGCGGAAGCCGCACACGACGACCAGTTGCGGGCCAAGGGGATCAGGCTCAGCCCGGCGATGGG
>JAFMQQ010000654.1 GCA_017354595.1 Micromonosporaceae bacterium | reverse complement strand
GGCCGGGCAGGCTGGCCAGCGGTGCCAGCGCCCGCTGCGCCGGGTCGGCCCGGGCGACCTGCATCCGGGCCAGGTTCGCCAGTTGCCGGCCGGGTCCACACTCCAGCAGCCGCCACGGCGTGGCACCGGAGTGCGGCGGGCCGTCCGCGAGCAGGGTCGCCACCCCGGCGCCGAAGCGTACCGGCTGGCGCAGGTGCGCCGCCCAGTACTGCGGGCTGGTCGCCTGCTCCGCTTTGATCCAGGTACCGGTCACATTGGACAGGAACGGCAGCTGCGGCGCGGACCGCCGGGCGGCGGCCACCAGCTCGGTGAACTCGTGCAGGATCGGGTCCATCATCGGCGAGTGGAACGCGTGCGAGACGCGCAGCGGCCGGGCTCTGGCCTTCTCGCCGCCGCCGGTGAGGCTCTCGGCGAACGCGGCGATCGCGGCGGGCGTACCGGCGACCACACAGGTACCCGGCCCGTTGACGGTGGCGACCGTGACCCCCTCGGGCAGCCGTTCGGCGACGGCCGACTCGTCCAGCTGCACGGCGAGCATGGCGCCGGGCGGCAGGCTCTGCATCAGCCGGCCGCGGGCGGCCACCAGGTGCAGCGCGTCGGCGAGCGGGAACACGCCGGCCACCGTCGCGGCGACGTACTCGCCGATGGAGTGGCCGAGCATCGCCGCCGGCTGGACCCCGTACTCGCGCCACAGCATGGCCAGGGCGTACTCGACGACGAACAGCGCCGGCTGGGTGAAGCGGGTCTCGGCGAGCAGCCGCTGCGCGTCGTCCTGGCTGGGGCCCGCCGTCCCGGACCGGGCCGGGTTGTGGCCGAGGATCAGGTCGCGCAGGTCGGTGCCGAGGTCGGCGGCGAGCAGCTCGGCGCACTCGTCCACCACCGCCGCGTACGCCGGCTCGTGCGCGTACAACTGGGTGCCCATACCCGGGTGCTGGGCGCCCTGGCCGGAGAAGAGGAACGCGGTCCGAGGCGCGGGTCCGTCGACCACGCCGCGGTGCTGGCGCCGTGGCGTGCGCAGGGCGGCAACCGCGTCGGGCAGGTCGGCGGCGACGACGCTGCCCCGGTGCGGGTACTCGGGCCGGCCGACGCGCAGCGTGTGCGCCACATCGGCGAGGGGTCCGGCGTTCTCCTCGGCCAGCCCGTCGGCGAGCCGGCTCAGCGCGCGGTCCAGGGCCGTGGGTGTCTTCGCCGAGACCTGCAGCAGCTGTGCCGGCCGGGCTGCGGTACCGGCCCCACCGGCCGGGCCCGCCACCGGGACCGGGGCGGGTGCCTGCTCGATGATGACGTGTGCGTTGGTACCGCCCATGCCGAACGAGCTGACGCCGGCCCGGCGCGGTACCCCGTTGCTGTGCCACTTGGTCAGGCTGTCCACGACGTAGAACGGGCTGGCGGCGAAGTCGATCCGCGGGTTCGGCCGTTCGTAGTTGACCGTCGGCGGGATCAGTCCGTGCTCGATCGCGAGTACCGCCTTGACCAGACCGACCACGCCGGAGGGCTGGCTGAGGTGGCCGATGTTCGACTTCACCGTGCCGATACCGCACCAGCCCCGCTCGGTGGTGTCCCGAGAATAGACCGTAGTCAATGCTGCGACCTCGATCGGGTCACCGATCGCGGTACCCGTACCGTGCGCCTCGACGTACCCGATCGTGCGCGGGTCGACCCCGGCCACCCCGAGCGCCTGCGCGATCACCGCCGCCTGCCCGTCGATGCTCGGCGCGGTGAAGCCGACCTTGGACGCGCCGTCGTTGTTCACCGCGTTACCGAGGACCACGGCTCGGATGTGGTCGCCGTCGGCGACCGCGTCGGCCAGTCGCTTCAGCAGCGTCACCCCGCACCCGCTGCCCCAGACCGTACCGTTGGCGCCGGCGTCGAACGGCCGGCAGTGCCCGTCCGGCGAGGTGAAGCCCTCCATGCCCAGGTACCCGACGTGCGGCAGCTCGATGTTCGCGCCGCCGGCCAGTGCCATGTCGCACTCGCCGTTGCGCAGCGCCTCGCAGGCGAGATGGACGGCGACCAGCGAGGTGGAGCAGGCGCTGAGCACGGTCAGGCTGGGCCCGCGCAGGTCCAGCCGGTACGAGACGTTGGTCGCCACGTAGTTGGGTGAGGTGCCGTTGGCGATCGAGGTGAGGTTGTAGGCGGTGAGGCCGACCCGCTTGCTGCGCATCAGATTCTCGGGGACGTAGCTGTTGCTGCCGACACCCGCATAGACGCCGATCGAGCCCGGATAGCGGGCCGGGTCGTAGCCGGCGTCCTGGAGCGCGGCGAAGCACTGCTCCAGGAAGATCCGGTGCTGCGGGTCCATCAGCTCGGCCTCCCGCGCAGTGAGCCCGAACAGGTCGGCGTCGAACTCGTCGTACCCGTCGACGACGGGTGCCTTCGCTACCCATCCGGGATCGTCAATATCTTGGGCCTTCGCGCCGCGCGCCAGTTGCTCCTCGCGGCTGAATGCGGTCAGCGACTCGACGCCGTCGACCAGGTTGCGCCAGAACTGGTCGGCATCGGCGGCGCCGGGTACGCGTACCGCGAGGCCGACCAGCGCGATGGGCTCGACACCGCCGGCTAACGGGTCAGTGGTATCCATTGGCTTCCCCCTACGGGATGGTGCTGCCGGTGCCTTCGGCAGGGCGGTGGTCGGGTGGGCGGCGGCGCGGCGGGTTGCGG
>JAFMQQ010000653.1 GCA_017354595.1 Micromonosporaceae bacterium | reverse complement strand
GCTAGGACTCGGCGAGAACGATCAGCCGAGGTAGATGACGCTGGGCGCAGCACATGAGGCCGGTCGCGCCGCGGGCGTTGGTGGCATTGCGGTGGGTCAGTCGTAGTGGCGTAGCTGTGGCCAGAGCTGCGACCACGGGACGACCAGGCCTGAGCAGCGCAGCACCGGTCCGCCGTACTCGTCGTTGTGCAGGCCGACCGGGTTGCTGATCCGGGCGGCCACCACGCAGCCGGTGAAGGCGCGGCTGGCCTGCTGTACCGAGTCGGCGCCGAGCACGATCGTGGTGGTCTTGTCCGGTCCCGGCTGTCCCCACAGGCTGTACCCGTTGTGCCCCGAGTACGCCGGCGGCAGCCCGGCCGGGCCGCCGAGCAGGTCGATGGCGGCCGCCTCGCCATAGTTGCCGGTGAAAATCACCGCGTGCGCCCGGTCGGCCGGCGGCAGCCCGTTCCACACCCCGGCTACCGTATCCACGAACTGTGGCCAGCCGATCTCCTCGCCGATGTCCGGGTTGAGCGCCACGGCGGCACTGCCCGGCAGCTGGCTGTCGGGCAGCAGGGGCAGCCCGATCGCCGCGGTGATCAGGGCCGAGATCACGACCGCGGCGCTGAACAGCCCCAGCCGGACCCGCCGCCAACCCCGCAGCAGCCAGCCCGCGGTCACTACCGCGCCGATCCCGACCAGTGTCGGGTACAGGCTGGCCTGGTAGTACGCCTTGCCGTCGCCCACCAGATAGGCGAGCAGCACCAACCCGTACAGCACCGCAACGAAGCGCAGCGGCCGCAGCGCCGGCGAGGCCTGCGCAGCCGCACCAACCATGGGGTCCGGGGCCCGGTGGCGCCATACCGCGACCAGCGCCGCGATCCAGACCGGAAACAGCACCGGGGAGACCAGCACCAGCTGGAACGGCAGGAAGCCGATCCGTCCGCCCTCCGCATCCCCCGCCACGTTGCCGGCGACGGTCAGCTGTGGCCAGCCGTGCGCCGCCTGCCAGAGCAGGTACGGCGCGGCGAGCACCACCGCCAGCCCGACGCCCAGCCACAGCCATCGCGAGCGCAGCACCCAGCGCGGCCCGACGATGGCCAGCGCCACCAGCGCCACCGCGGCCACGAAGCCGACCTGGGGCTTGGCCTCGAACCCGACGCCGCTGACCAGCCCGGCCCACAGCAGCGCGCGATGGTCATGCCGTGTCACCGCCCGTACCAGCAGCCAGCCCAGCAGCGCGGTGGAGAGTACATCGAAGGTTGTCGTAGTGACGAAGTGCCCGGTGGCCAGCGAGATCCCCGAGACGGCGCCGACCCCAGCGGCGACCACCTGGGCCCGGGTAGTACCGCCGGCGTCCCGCGCCGTCAGCGCCGTCACCACCACGGTCGCCGCCGCGACCAGCGCCGACGGCAACCGCACCAGGTAGAGCGAGTGCCCGAGGTGGTACATCAGCGCGATCACCAGCGGCACCAGCGGCGGCTGGTCCGGGTAGCCGGCGGCCGGGTGGAATCCGGCCACGATGAAGTACATCTCGTCGCGGTGGTACCCGTACCGGCCGGCGAAGGCCATCAACTCGACAAACTGGAGGCCGGCGATCACCAGCACCCAGCCGGTCAACCGATCCAGCCTGCCCGCGCCGCCCTGGCCGCCCGGTCCCGGCCCCGCCGATCCCGCCACCGGTAGGGCGTCAGTCGCCTCAACATCCACGCCGAGCATCATCCCGTGATCGGTGGCCGACCGGAAAGGCGACCGGGTCGACGGGGTGGGCGGAGCGGCCCTCCTTCGGCGTTCGACCGGGCGGCGGCCCAACGGCACTTGGTCAAGCTACATATCGCCCGTGCGCCGACAGGTCCACGACAGGTGGGCGCGGCGTGTCGGTACCCTGTGCCGTTCCCATCGTGGAGTTTCTGGAGGCTCGGGCTGGCCGTGACGGGCGTAGCTGGGCGTCACGATTGTCGATGTGGGCGTTTCACGGCAGTGCGGACAGCGTCTGCCACTCGCGCCGCATGGTTGCCATCAGCACCGGTAGGTCCGGGTGCTGGTCGGCGTCGGTGAGCACGGTGATGCTCAGCCGCTGCGCGTAGGAGAAGGCGAGGAAGGCCACGCTGATGTTGCCGGACAGGACGCTGACCGGTACCAGGTCCAGCACGGGGGCGCCGAGTATCCGGATCGGGGTGGGCGGGCCGATGAGGTTGCTTTCGTGCAGGTTGGTCATGTGCTGGCGGCGGCTGAAGTAGCGCAGCAGGCCCAGCCGGCTCATCCAGACCAGCAGCGCGGTGCCGCCGGCCGGGGACTGGTCGCGCTTGGCACGAGCCGTTTCGGCCGCGACCAGGCGCAGCCGCAGGCCTGGCTGCGGCTCGTACGCGGGCAGCCGTACGATCATCGCGCCGGTGATGTTGCCGGCGCTGTCGGCCTGATCGGGTGCGCGCAGCGAGACCGCGACCGCGGCGTGCAGGCGCAGCCCGGCCACCGGCTCGCCCCGGGTACACAGCAGCTCCCGCAGCCCACCCGCGGCCAGGGTGAGGACAAGATCGTTGACGGTGCCCTGGTGCGCGTGCGCTACCCGCTTGGCCTCGGCCAGGTCCAGGCGCAGCACGGCCAGCCGGCGATGCGGGCCAACCACAGCGTTAAGCGAGGTCCGGGGTGCATGCCACGCCTCGGCCAACCCGCGCAGCAGACCCC
>JAFMQQ010000652.1 GCA_017354595.1 Micromonosporaceae bacterium | reverse complement strand
ACGCGTACAACAACGCGAAGCAGTTGCTGGAGCGGGGCAGCGGCCCCTACTTCTACCTGCCGAAGATGGAGAGCCATCTGGAGGCCCGGCTGTGGAACGACGTCTTCACCCATACCGAGACGGTGCTCGGCATCCCGGCGGGCAGCATCCGGGCGACCGTGCTCATCGAGACGATCCCGGCCGCCTTCGAGATGGCGGAGATCCTGTACGAACTGCGCCCGCATGCCTCCGGCCTGAACGCCGGCCGGTGGGACTACCTGTTCAGTCTGATCAAGAACTTCCGCGACCAGGGCAGCGCATTCGTGTTGCCGGACCGGGCCGCGGTCACCATGACCGCGCCGTTCATGCGCGCCTACACGGAGTTGCTGGTGGCCACCTGCCACCGGCACGGTGCCTTCGCGATGGGCGGGATGGCGGCGTTCATCCCGAGCCGGCGTGACCCCGAGGTCAACGCGGTGGCGCTGGCCAAGGTACGGGAGGACAAGCAACGCGAGGCGCGCGACGGCTTCGACGGTTCCTGGGTGGCGCACCCGGACCTGGTACCCGTATGCCAGGAGGTCTTCGACGCCGCGCTGGGCGGGGCGCCGAATCAGTTGGACCGCAAGCGAGACGACGTCTCGGTGGCCGCCGCCGACCTGCTCGCGGTCTCGGCGACACCCGGCTCGGTGACCGAAGCCGGGCTGCGCAACAACGTCTCGGTCGGCCTGCAGTACCTCGCCTCCTGGTTGGGCGGCAACGGTGCCGCGGCGATCAACAACCTGATGGAGGATGCGGCGACCGCGGAGATCTCCCGGTCGCAGATCTGGCAATGGCTCCACAATGGAGTACGGCTGGACGACGGTACCCCGATCACCGTCGATCTGGTACGCCGCATCGAGGACGAGGAACTGGCCAGGCTGGGCGAGGTCGCCCACCTGGATCAGGCGCGGGAACTCTTCGACCGGGTGGCGCTGGCCGACGAATTCGTGGACTTCCTCACCCTGCCGGCGTACCAGCAGATCGACTGACCCGCGCCGGACGGGATGCGCCTTGTCGGATGCGGCATGCTGTACGCATGACTGCGATCTCGGTAATGCTGATCGTGCCCGACGCTGAGGCGGCGATCGGCTGGTACTCCACCGCGCTGGGCGCGACGCAGCTGTGGAACCTGGGCGGAGTGGCTGGCCTCGAGGTCGATGGCGCCCCGGTCTTCCTGCACGAGGTCAACCCCGACAACCCCACGGAGACCAGCCCGGACCGGGCCGGTGTCACGAGTACCCGGATCGAGCTGTTCGTCGACGACCCGGACGGCGTGGTCGAGCGGGCCATCGCCGCGGGCGCGACCCCCGGCTCGCCGGTGCAGGATCGCCAGACGCCGTGGGGGAACCATCGCCAGGGCGGCTTCACCGACCCGTTCGGCCACAGGTGGTCGGTCGGCGACCACTCGCCGTTGCGTCCTGCCTCTGGCTGAACCGGCGTCTCACCGGTGCCGGCCGCCGGCGGCGTACGGGTCGCCGGGGTCGAGGTCGATCACCACCCGGGTCGGCTGGGCGAGCGAGTCCTCCCACTGCGCCCGCCACACCTGGTCCTGGCTGACACCTGCGATCGTGTGGCCGGAGTCGATCACCGGCCCCTTCTCGACCAGGTACACCGCGGTGTTGAACAGCAGCGCGCCGACCTGGCCCGGATTGAGGTCCCGGAAGTGGCACTGCAGGTCCGGAAGCTCGAACGGAGCCATTCCGAGCGTGTCCATAAGCGACACTCCGGGATCGTTCTCCACCCGGAACAGGCGTACATTGAGCAGCCCGCGCAGCGGGTGGTCCGCCAATCCGTCCGGTGGCAGCGCCTGACCGCTCACCGGCCACCACGTCGCGGTCGGTCGGGCCAACTCAACCGCGGCATCGAGTACGGCACGGAAGGCGCGCAGCCGGTCGGCCGGTTCGTGTACCCGGCCGAGCATCTCGGTGACCAGGATCGAGTGCGGGCAGGCGGCCAGGGTGGCCTGGGCGTCCGGCCATTCCCAGCTCTGGCTCAGGTCCCGGACCTCGGTGGCCGGGTCGGACGAGGCGAACAACAACGCCGTCTGCAGTGGCGCGGACTCGCCGCCGGCGTAGGTGTATGGCAGGGCGAGGTGCGCGAACAGCCACGCGTCCTTGTCCGGCGGCGCGAGGGTGGTCTCCGGCATGGCCTGGTGGACCCGGGCGAGGAGTGCCTCCGGATCCAACCGGGGCCCAGTCTCGAACAGCAACTCGGCCATGAGCAGACTCGACTGTCTCGATTCATCGGGCACGCCACATGGTATGCCGCGGACCACTAGTCAGTCGGTCGCTCTTGGATGGCCCGGGCTGGCATACATGACGACGACTCGATGCCGTTCGGCATCGATCAGGTACCAGATCCGGCCGCTGCCGGTGACTTCGATCTGCCACTGTGGCAATCGCCGGCCGCGGTACGTTCCGGTGCTGTAGGCGCCTTTGAGTGGATGGTGTCGGCTGGTGGTGGGCGTTGGATCGGGACTGGTGCGCATCAGTTGCCAAGCATGACGGGTGTTGGTGGTTGCCTGGGTGCACAGCTCATCCCAGCCTTTGCCCGCCTCATTGGTTCCGAAGATCACGTCCCATTCATCGGGACCCGGCGGGGGTGCGACCCTGTCGCCGCGCCGCGGGCTCATGTAGCCAGCCCTGGTTC
>JAFMQQ010000141.1 GCA_017354595.1 Micromonosporaceae bacterium | reverse complement strand
CAGGTGTACCCGAAGACCGCGGCCGCGGCACCCGCCTTGTCCACCCGCCGCGCGCCCGGCGGCCCGATCACCACCGCCAGCTCTGCCTCGTGCTCCACCTGCCGCGACTGCGGTGGCAGCCGGATCACGTCGCGCGGGCCGATCACCGAGGTGGACGGCTTGAGGAACAGCAGCGGCTCGCTGGGTATCTCGTTGCCGAGTTCGCTGGCGTGCTCGGCGTAGTTGCGCCCGACGCAGACCAGCTTGCTCGGCAGGATCGGTGAGAGCAGCCGTACATCGGCCGCCGCCCACCGCTGGCCGGTGAACCGGAGCTCACCGAAGGGGTGGCCGTCGATCTCGGCAACGGTCAGCGCCTCAGGGCCGGCATCCGGCGGCCCCTCCACCGCACCGAAGGACATCCCGCTGGCATGCACAAAACGAGCGATCCGCACGAGGTCGAATCTATCGCGGCTGTCCGCCGCGGTTGCGGCTGCCCGCTAACGTTGCGCCGGTGGCGACAATCCGGTGGGTACTGACGCAGTTGACGAGCCATCCATGGCACATTGCCATCGCCGGAGTGCTCGCCGTACCGACCGTCGCCTGGACGGTGGCCCGGCTCGCCGGCCTCGAGGTCGGCTTCCCGGGCGTGGCGCTGATGGCCTACACCCCGTACGCCGCCGTCGCGTCCGTGGTACCGCTCGCCGTGAGCCTGCTGTTGCGCCAGTGGCTGGTGGCGGTACCGGTGGCGCTCGCGGTCGCCTGCCTCGCCGTGCTGGTACTGCCGCGCGGGTTCGGTGGCCCGGACCCGGCCGGTACCGGGCCGGAAGCGTCGGGCGGCGGGCCGGTGCTGCGCGTGCTGACCAGCAACATGCTGGTGGGTGGCGCCGACCCGGAGTCCATTGTGGACCTGGTCCGCACGGGCAGGGTGGACCTGCTCGCGACGCAGGAGTACACACCGCAGGCGCGGCAGCGGCTGGCCGCGGCCGGCTTGGAGCGGCTGCTGCCGCACCAGGCGGCGTACCCGCTGCCCGGAGTGGTCGGCTCAGCGCTCTACTCCCGCTTCCCACTCACCGACGCGGGATACCGGAACCTGCCGGGCGGCTTCGGGCAGGCGTACGCCACCCTGCACGTACCGGGTGCCCCGGCCATGCTGGTCGAGTCGGCGCACCCGGCCGCGCCCGCCACCGCCAGGCTGATCCCGAGCTGGCGCGCCGACCTGGCGGCCGAACCGCCGGCCACCCCGCACGGGCCGGTACGCGTGCTGCTCGGCGACTTCAACTCGACCCTGGACCATGTGGAGCTGCGCCGGCTGGTCGGCACCGGGTACCGGGACGCGGCCTCAGTGGTCGGCGCCGGGCTGACCCCGACCTGGCCGTACAACAAGTGGTGGCCGAAGGTGACGCTCGACCACGTGCTCGCCGACACGCGGATCGGGGTGCGTGCGGTCTCGGTACACCAGGTGCATGACAGCGACCACCGCGCCGTCCTCGCCGAGCTGGCCCTGCCGGCTCCCGGACCCGGCTAGTCAGCTGAAGATGTTCACCGCCCGGGACACCACCAGCGCCACGGTGACCAGCGATACCGCCGACTGGAACATCATGGCCAGCTTCGCCCACGAGGAGAGTGGCAGCGTATCGGTGGGGCTGAACGCAGTGGCGTTGGTGAAGGACAGGTAGAAGTAGTCCACGAAGCCAGGTTCCCAGTCGCGGCGCACCAGTTCCGGCGTGGTCATCTCGCTGAACAGGAAGTCCGGGTGGATGTGCCGGGCCGCGGCCCGGGCGGCCGGGCCGCCGCGATCCAGCTCCCAGTACCACAGGGCGAAGATGATGACGTTGGTCAGCCAGATGGCGCCGCCGGTGACCAGCAGATGGGTAGCGGGTTTCGGCCCGGAGCCGTGTGCCACCTGGTACACCAGCACCGTGGCCGCCCACGCGTTGCCCACGCTGGCGGCCAGGACGAGCGCCAGTCCGATCAGACGCAGCAGCTTCGACTCCCGGGTGATCCGGGACGGGTTCGCCGCGACAAGGACGGCGAACAGCAGCACCTGCATGGCGGGCAGCAGCCAGACCGGCTTGACCCCGAACTCCGGTACCACCAGCTGCAGCCCGATCATCGCCAGCACCGCCACCGAGACGGCCAGGCGCGGCTCGCCGCTGGTCCTGCGCAGCCACGCGGGCAGCATGTGGGCGGCCTCACCGGCCAGGCTGTACTCCTTGCCAAGCAGCAGTTCGAGCCGGGACAGCCGGGCCTTCAGAGCGGCATGCTCCTCCGGCCCGGCTGAGCCGGACGGGTCGCCGGCCGGGCCGGACGGGTTGTCGGTCACCCCGACATTCTCATGCCTTGCGCCAACCCGTAGCAGAGCGCGTCCACCAGCGCGTGCCAGCTCGCCTCCACCACGTTCTCGTGTACGCCGACCGTGGTCCAGTCCCGGCCACCGTGGTCGGCCGTCTCGACCAGAACCCGGGTCACCGCACCGGTGCCGTGCGAGCCCTCCAGGATGCGTACCTTGAAATCGGCCAGCTCGAAGCCGGACAGCGCCGGGTAGTGCTGGACCAGCGCGGCGCGCAGCGCCTCGTCCAGCGCGTTGACCGGACCGTTCCCCTCGGCGGTGGCGATCACCCGCTGGTCGCCGACGTGTACCTTCACCGTCGCCTCGGAGACCACCGCGCCATCCTCCCGGTGCTCCACCAGGACCCGGTACGACTCCAGCGAGAACGGTCGGTCAACCTCGCCCAGCTCGGCCCGTACCAGCAGCTCGAAGGAGGCGTCCGCGGCCTCGAAGGACCAGCCCTCCGCCTCCAGCTGCTTGACCCGCTCGGTCACCCCGGCCAGCGCCTCCGGCCGGCCGGCCAGGTCCAGGCCGAGCTCGCGGGACTTGAGCTCGACACTGGCCCGGCCGGCCATCTCGGTGATCAGGATCCGCATGTCGTTGCCGACCGCGGTCGGGTCCACGTGGTTGTAGAGCGCCGGGTCGACCTTGATCGCGCTCGCGTGCAGCCCCGCCTTGTGGGCGAAGGCGGCGGACCCGACGTAGGCCTGGTGGGTGTCGGGCGCGATGTTGGCGATCTCGGCGATGGCGTGCGAGACGCGCACCATCTGCTCCAGGCAGCCGGGCGGCAGCACCGACAACCCGAGCTTCAGTTCAAGATTTCCGAGTACGGCGAACAGATCCGCGTTGCCGGGGCGTTCGCCGTACCCGTTGGCGGTGCACTGGAAGTGGGTGACTCCGGCCTCGACCGCGGCCACGGTGTTCGCCACCGCGCAGGCGGTGTCGTTCTGGCAGTGGATACCGAGCCGCTCGCCGTCGACGCCGAGCCGGGCCATCAGCTCGGTGACCGCCGCGGTGATCCGGGACGGCAGCATCCCGCCGTTGGTATCGCACATCACCACCCGCTCGGCGCCGGACTCCAGCGCCGCAGCCGCGACCGAGGCGGTGTACTGCGGGTCGAACCGGTACCCGTCGAAGAAGTGCTCGCAGTCCAGGAACACCCGGCGACCGCGGGAGACGAAGAAGGCAACGCTGTCGCGCACCATGGCGAGGTTCTCCTCCGGCGTGGTACGCAATGCCCGCTCCACGTGCCGGATGTCCGACTTGGCGACCAGGCAGACCGCCGGGGTCTCCGCGTCCAGCAGGGCAAGGATCTGCGGGTCGGACTCCACCGGTACGCCCGCCTTGCGGGTCGCGCCGAACGCGACCAGCACCGCATGTCGCAGCTCCAGCTCCTTGCGGGCGCGTTTGAAGAACTCGGTGTCTTTGGGCATGGCACCGGGCCAGCCGCCCTCGATAAATCCGACGCCGAGCTCATCGAGCATGGCGGCCACGGCGAGCTTGTCCGCGACCGAGTAGCTGATCCCCTCGCGCTGCGCTCCGTCCCGCAGCGTGGTGTCGAACACCTGGTAGCCCATGCCGGACCTTCCTTCTGGCCGCCGCCCGCCGGCGAACCCGTTGCAACAAAAAGACCCCCCGCGGATGCGGGAGGTCTGCGCGCGTGGCTGTCGCCGCGCGCGCTAGGTGATAATCAGCGCCCAGTACCTGCTGGTCACGACGAGTAGTCTGCCACCAGGAACCGTCTCCGGGACACTCCTCCCACATGGTGGACGGTTACCCTCCCCCGCAGGCGGGTACCGCGGCAGGGGAAGGGAGGCCCGCCGTGGATCCTGAGAAGGCCGAAGCACCCGAGGAAGTCGAGCCAGCCGCGGGTGACGCCGCGCTCGCCGGCGTGCCCGACCCGGCATCCACCGCCGGACCCGCCAGCGGTGACGTGCCGCCGATGCGGGTTACCCGGCCGGCGCGCAGCGCGCAACCGCCGCGCAGCGGGCAGCCGCCGCGGGCCGGCCCGGCCGGCAGGAGTCCGGAGCACGACGAAAAGGGGTAGCAACCGGGGCCCGGTGCCGCAGTACTGTCGGCTACGTGGACAGCCCCACCTTCACGACCGTCTTCAACTTCCGTGACCTCGGCGGGCACCGCACCTCCACTGGCCGCACCGTCCACTTCGGACGGCTGTACCGCTCCGACTCACTGCACCGGCTCTCCACACAGGACGGTGAGCGGCTCGCCTCGCTCGGCGTGCGTACGGTGTTGGACCTGCGCCGGCCGGGTGAGATCGCCCGGGACGGTCGGGTACCCGAGTCGCTCGGCCTGGCGTACCACAACATCTACCCGGAGCACCGGGAGTGGGACCCGGAGCTGTACGACCCGGCGGCCGGCGCGCAGCGCTACCTCGCCGACCGGTACCTGGACATGGCCGAGGAGGGACTGGTCGGGTTGGGCGCCGCGCTGCAGCTGATCGCCGAGCCGGTACACGCGCCGGTGGTGATCCACTGCATGGCGGGCAAGGACCGCACCGGCGTGCTGAGCGCGCTCACCCTGTCGCTGCTGGGCGTGCCGGACGCCGACATCGCCGCGGACTACGCGCTCTCCGCCGCCGGCCAGCAGCGGCTGGCGGCCATGCTGCGCAAGGAGATCCCGGAGCAGGCAGCCGCGATCCCGGATCACTTCGTGCGCTGCCCGCCGCAGGCGATGCTGCTCTTCCTCGCCGACCTGCGCCAGCGGTACGGGTCGGTGGCCGGGTACGTGGCCGGGGCGGGCGTCACCGACGTACACATCGCGGCGCTGCGCACCCACCTCCTCGCCGGCTAGCGCACCGTCGCGAGTGGACGGTTGTTAGTCCTTCCGCTGCACCAGCTGGATCGGGTTCCCGGCCGGGTCGCCGATCCAGGCCACCCGCAGCCGGCCGTCCTGGAAGTCGTGCGGCTCCCGGATCGCCGCCGCACCGGCATCGATCGCGAACCGGTACGCGGACTCCACGTCCTCGCACCACAGCACCAGTTCCATCGCCGCGCCGTCCGGCGAGACATCCAGCCCGTGTTCGGCCCGGATGATGTTCGGCGCCGCCACGCCGAGCACCAGACCCGCACCCTTGACCTCGACGTGCCCGACCTCACCACCGGGCGCATAGCGGAACGTCTCGGCGAAGCCGAGCGCCTTGTAGAAGTCCACCGTGCCATCGACGTCGTCGGCGTAGATATTGACCTGCGATCCCAGGAACATGCTCACAGCACCCGGTGTACCCAGCCGTGCCGGTCCGAAATGCGACCGCGCTGGATATCCACCAGCTCGGTACGCAGCCGGTTGGTCAGCTCGCCCGGCCCGCCACCGGCGATGGTGAACTCTCCGCCGGCCCATTTGACCGTGCCGATCGGCGTGAGGACCGCGGCCGTACCGCAGGCGAACGCCTCGCGCAGCGCGCCGCTCTCTGCGTCCGCGCGCCATTCGGCGAACGAGTACGGCCGCTCCTCCACCGTCAGCCCGGCCTCCCGGGCGAGTGTCATCACCGAATCGCGGGTCACGCCCGGCAGGATCGTGCCGGACAGCGGCGGGGTCACCAGGCGGTCGCCGTACCCGAAGAACACGTTCATCCCGCCCAGCTCGTCGACGTACTCGCGGCGCTCGGCGTCCAGGAACACAACCTGGTCGCAGCCCTGCTCGACCGCCTTCGCCTGGGGCAGCAGGCTGCCCGCGTAGTTCCCACCGCACTTGGCCGCACCGGTGCCGCCCGGCGCCGCGCGACTGTACTCAGTGGACACCCAGACGGCCAATGGCTTCACACCGCTACGGAAGTACGAGCCGACCGGCGAGGCGATGGCGACGTAGAGGTATTCGGCGGAGGGCTTCACACCGAGGAAGACCTCGGTGGCGTACATGAACGGGCGCAGGTACAGGCTGCCGTCCTCTGTGGACGGTACCCAGTCCCGGTCGACCCGCACCAGTTCGTGCAGCGAGCCGAGGAACAGCTCGTCGGGCAGCTGCGCCATGGCCATCCGCTGCGCCGACTGGCGGAACCGGGCCGCGTTCGCATCCGGGCGGAACAGCGCCACCCCGCCGTCCACGGTGCGGTACGCCTTGAGTCCCTCGAAGATCTCCTGCGCGTAGTGCAGCACCGCGGTCGCCGGGTCCATCGGGATCGGGGCGCGCGGCTCGACGTGGGCGTCGTACCACCCCTTCCCGTCGGCGTACCGGATGGTGACCATGTGGTCGGTGAAGACCCGGCCGAAGCCCGGGTTGGCCATCAGCGCCTCCCGCTCGCCCGCGGGTACGGGTGCGGGGTGGGCGCGCAGCTCGAAGTCGTTGCTCATCGTTGGTGCCCTCCGTGGCAGTGGCGGGGCTGTGTAGTGAATCTACCCCGAACGCTCGTTCAGTCGGTGGGTGCGGACAAGCCCGGACCGGCGAGGCCCGCGACGGGATTGACGGTGGTGCCGGTGGCTCAGCCGGCGTGCGCGGCGAGCCGGTCGCCTACCTCAGCGGTACGCGGCGCCGGCTGCCCGGGTACTCGCCGGGACAGCTCGGTGGCGACCGCTTCGGTCACCCGCCGGGCCGCCTCGGGATGGCCGAGGTGGTCCAGCAGCAGCGCCACGGAGAGCACAGCGGCGACCGGGTCGGCCACCCCCTGCCCGGCGATGTCCGGCGCGGAACCGTGTACCGGTTCGAACATGGACGGGTACCGGCGCTCCGGGTTGATGTTCCCGCTCGCGGCCAACCCGATCCCGCCGGTCACGGCGGCGGCCAGGTCGGTGAGGATGTCACCGAACAGGTTGTCGGTGACCACGACGTCGTAGCGCTGCGGCTGCGTCACCAGGAACATGGCGGCCGCGTCGACATGCTGGTACTCGGTCGAGATCTCCGGGTGCTCGGCGGCCACTTCGGCGAAGGTGCGGCTCCACAGGCCGCCGGCGTGGGTGAGCACGTTGGTCTTGTGTACCAGCGTCACCTTGCGCCGTTCCCGCCGGGCGGCACGGGCGAACGCGTCGCGGATGACCCGCTCCACGCCGTGCCGGGTGTTCAGGCTCTCCTCGGTGGCCAGCTCCGCCGGGCTGCCCTGGTGCAGGACTCCGCCGGCGCCCGCATAGAGGCCCTCGGTCCCCTCGCGTACCACGATCAG
>JAFMQQ010000651.1 GCA_017354595.1 Micromonosporaceae bacterium | reverse complement strand
CGACCGACCTGTTCGACACCCAGGCCCGGGTGGTTCCCGATGTCACCGCGACGCAGGGCGGCATCGCGGCCGTCGAGACGTTCCGCGCCAGCGACCTGATGTCCCGCGCCGGGTCGATCATCACCGGCGCCTTCGGTTCCGATGCGCTCGACCGGGATGACTATCTGCTGTTCGTCAGCCTGGTGGGTGCCTATCACGCCGACCTCGCCGATGTGGCCGGGCATCTGCGACCCACAGTGGCACAGCAGTACGCGGACCTGACTGCCAGTACCCCCTGGCGGAGCCTCGTCGCCGCGGAGAACGCCTTGATCGGCGCCGGCCGGTGGTCCGGTGGCGTACCCCGGAGTCTGGCCGTCAGCGCGGTCAGCTGGCAGACGCTGACGAGCCAGATCTCGGACGCCCTGATCAAGCTGACCATCGCGCAGGCGGACGAGGTGTCGGCGCAGGCCCTGACCACTGGGGACAACCAGCTGTACACGGCTCTTGGCGGCAGTGTGATCGCGCTGGCCCTGGTCGTCGCGGCGGTGCTGTGGGCGTTGCGCCAGTCGCGGGTACTGGTTGACCGGGCGCTATCGGTCCGGCTCGACCAACTGGGCCGGGATGCGACGACGGTGGTGGACCGCCAGCTGCCGGAGATGATGGACCGGATTGCCCGGCGGCAGGCCGTCAACGCCGCTGTGGAACTGCCGCACCATGACTACGGAGACGACGAGATCGGGCGGCTGGCCGAGGCGCTGAACAGGTCGTTGAGGATCGCCGTTGGCGCGGCGGTGGACGAGGCGGCGACCCGGGCCGCCGCAACCGCGATGCTGATGGGTGTTGCCCGCCGGCCGCAACGCCCACTCCAGCACGCTCTCCAGGTGGTCGGGCGGCTGCAGGGTCAGATCGCCGATGACGAACTCCTGGCGGCGCTCTTCGATGTCAACCACCAGCTTGCACAGGCGAGGCGCTACCTGGAGAACCTGATCATCCTGGCCGGTGGTTACCTGGGTCGACGGTTCCACAAGCCGGTTGCGTTGCGTCGGGTACTGCTGGCGACCATCGGCGAGACTCAGCAGTACCAGCGGATCGCCCTTCGCCGCACGGTCGACGTGGCACTGGTCGGCAGCGCGGTGGCGGGTGTGACGCACCTGCTCGCCGAACTGCTTGACAACGCGGTGGCGTTCTCGCCGCCCGGGTCACCGGTCTGGGCCAGCTGCACCCGGGCGGCCCGCGGCGTGGTGGTCGAGATCGAGGACGCCGGCGTGGGCATGCTGCCGGAGGACCTGGAACATGCGAACCAGTTGCTGGCTTCGGCGCCGACGCCGGATGCGACCGTCCTGCGGGACGCCGCCCAGCTGGGTCTGTGGGTGGTGGCGGAGCTGGCCAAGCGGGACGGTATCCAGGTCTCGCTACGCACGTCGGCCTACGGCGGGCTGCTCGCGATTGTTCTGCTGCCCGAGCGCCTGATCGCCGCCGACGCCGATGTTGCACAGCGGGCCGCGGTGATGCCCGCCGAGGTCGGTGCGCTGTCGACCGCGTTCGACGCGGCGCCGGCCGCGGTTGCAGCGCTGCCGACCACCGCGTTGCGGGGCAGCGTCACGGCGGTGGTCAGCGAGGTCGACAGCGAGCCGGAGCCGGTACCGGTCGAACCCGGGGTGCGCAGCGACATTGAGGCGGCCGTGCCGTCGTCGGCGGTCGCGCCCGCCGCGGGCAGTGCCCTCGCGACCGGTACCACCCCTCGGCCACCATTGCCGGAGCGCACTCCCCAGCAGCACCTCGCGCCGCAGCTGCGCGATTCCTCCGGTCTGGAATCGGGTGAGCCGGTAGTCAGGTCGCCGGAGGAGACGGCGAGCAGGTTTGCCCGGTACCAGCAAGGTTGGCAGGCGGCCCGCAGCCAGAGCGTGGCCACAGGCAATGACCAGGATGGGAAGAATGATGGACTCGACGCCGCAGGCTGACCTGACCTGGCTGGTCGACGAGCTGGTGCAGACTCCGCACGTGCTCAGCGCCGCCGTCCTCTCCGCTGACGGGCTGATCCTGTGCAAGTCGACGACGCTGCCGCGTGACGACGCGGATACGTTGGCGGCCGCCGTCTCCTCGTTGTACAGCGTGGCTGCCGGTACCGGTCGTCACTTCGGCAGTGGGCCGGTTCAGCACGTGATGACCGAGTACCAGAAGCACACCCTGATCGTTGCCGCCGCGGGCCAGAACGCCCGGCTGGCCGTGCTGTGCGACCAGGCGGTCGACATGGGAACGGTGGCGTACGAGATGAGCCGGATGGTGACCCGCATTGGCCAGTACCTCGGGTCCGAGGCGCGTGCCAGCGTCGCGGTGCCACAGATTCCGTAACGGGTCGCCGCGTTGAGTCGTGACACCTGGGACGGCGAGGGCGAGGCCGGCGGATTCGTGCCGCTCTATGTGCTGGTCAACGGGCGCACCAGCCCGCGTAACGCGAACCTCGACCTGGCCACGCAGGTGATCGCGGTGAAGTCCGCGGCGGGGCTGGTGGAGCCGGAGTACGAGACGATAGTGAAGCATTGCTCGACCTGGATATCGATCGCTGAACTTGCCGCACACCTGAAATACCCGCTCTCCCACACCAGGCTGCTGGTCGACGTACTTCTCGAACGGAGGGTACTGGCCGTGGGTACGCAGGCCGAGGAGACGGTCGCCACGCACGAAATGCTGG
>JAFMQQ010000650.1 GCA_017354595.1 Micromonosporaceae bacterium | reverse complement strand
GCCGTCGCCCACCGGCCGGCGGCGGGCGACCAGCCCGGCCGACTCCAGCCCGGTCACCGTCGAGGTGGCGGTCGCCGGGCTGACCCGCTCGGCCCGGGCGAGCTGGGTCATGGTGAGTGGGCCGCCGTACACGATGACGGAGAGGGCGGAGAGCCTGGCCGGTGAAAGGCCGGATCTGGCGTCCACCGTTGCCACCTGGCGCAGCATGTGGATCGCGGCCGAGTGCAGCCGGTCAGCCAGCTCCTCTTGCCGCACGTTCCCACTCCCTTGCCGCACGCATCCTCATGTGTTTTGATGACCGAAATATCAGGCGATCAAATCATCGTACCGGAGACCCGACCATGGACATCTTCGCGACGATCAGGGCGGGAGACGCGCCGGCCGCGACCAGGCTGCTCGTCGCCGAGCCCGGCCTTGCCCGTACCCGCCACAAAGGTGGCCCGACCCCGGTCCTGTTCGCCCTCTACCACCATTACCCGGAGCTGGCCGAGGCACTCGCCTCGGTCAGCGGCGAGCTGGACCTGGCCGAGGCGGCGGCGTTGGATCGGGTGGACCGGGTACGCGAGCTGTTGGCGGACGGGGCGGCGGTGGACGGCCGTACCCCGGACGGATTCACCCCACTGCAGCTCGCCGCGTACTTCGGCGCACCGGCGACGGTGGAACTGCTGATCGCCGCCGGCGCGGAGGTGGACGCGGTCGCGGCGAACCCGATGCGGATCCAGCCGCTGCACGCGGCGGCGGCCGGTCAGCATCCGGAGGTGGTACGGATACTGCTGCGGGCCGGAGCCGACCCCAACGGCCGGCAGCAGGGCGGCTGGACGCCGCTGCACGCGGCCGCCCAGCACGGCGACACGGCACTGGTGGAGCTGTTGCTCGCCGCGGGTACGGACCCGGATGCGACCAACGACGAGGGCACCACCCCGGCGGCGGCCGCCCGCCAGGCGGGGCACCCGGAACTCGCCGATCGGCTTGCGCAGCGGTAAGGCTACAAGCTCAAGAAGCGGAACAGGTCCCCACCGATGGCGCTGAGGTCACGGGGTAGGCCCAGGCCATCGCCGATCGCGTAGACCAGCCCGAAGAACGCGTTGTTGAGTACCGGATTGAACAGCAGCAGGATGAAGGCGAGCATCCCCCACGGCGCGATGAAGTCGAAGCCGCGCCGCCACTCGTACGGAATCCAGGGGCGCAGCGCATTGCCACCGTCAACCCCGGGGATCGGGAACAGGTTGAGCACGCTCGCGGTCAGCTGGAGGAAGGCGAGGAACGCCAGCGCGGCGTAGAACTCCAGATGGCCGAGCGGGTCGTTGACGAACCAGAACGGCGCGATCGTGACCAGCGCGAGGAACACGTTCGTGGCCGGACCGGCCAGGCTGATCAGCGTGTCATGCACCTTGTTCCGGATGTAGTGGTGATCGATCCAGACCGCGCCGCCGGGCAACCCGAAGCCGCCCAGGATCACGAAGACCAGCGGCAGCACGATGGACAGCAGTGGATGGGTGTACTTCATCGGGTTCAGCGTGAGGTAGCCACGCTGTGCCACCCCCAGGTCACCGGCCCGGTAGGCGGTCAGCGCGTGCGCGTACTCGTGCAGGCAGAGCGAGATCACCCAGCCGGAGATGACGAACAGGATGACATCGAGCTTCAGCGAGCCGAACCGGGTCCAGAGCATCACGCCGCTGACCACGAAGAGGGCGAGGATGGACAGGAACAGGCCGCTGGGCCGGAACGCTTCGCGCGGCACGCCGAGGACCAGGTTGCCGCGGCCACGGGAACCGAAGGCCATCTCACTCACCCGCCGCGAGCAGGCTCATCCGGTACTCCGAGCGATCGTCCTCGACCAGGGTGACCGAGGCGATGCCGGCCGCGGCCAGGTCCCGCCAGGTCTGGCCGACCCAGGACTCCGCGTCGGCCTGGCTGGAGAAGATCTCGCTGGGTCCGTCCACCGGCCGACCCTCGCCGTCCTCGTACCGCCAGGTCCAGGTCATCGTCTCCCCTTCTGGTCGCAGGCGGGCAGCGCCAGCCTAACCGCACCGCGGGGCGGACCGCCCGGCGTGGGCGGAGCGCCGACACATAGGGTACGGGCATGTCGCTCGACGGGTACCACAGCGTTCTCGTACTCGGTGGCATCCGCTCCGGCAAGTCCGAGTACGCCGAGTCGCTGGTCGCGGACGCGAACGAGGTCCTCTACGTGGCCACGGCCGCGATCGACGAGGCGGATCCGGAGTGGCAGCGGCGGATCGAGGAGCACCGCGATCGCCGGCCGGCCGGCTGGCGTACCGAGGAGACCAGTGACGACCCGGGCCGGCTGCTGAGTCTGCTCAGCGAGGCGGAGCCGGGGCAGACCGTACTCGTGGACGACCTCGGCGGCTGGCTGGTGACGATGCTCGCCGGCGGCCGGGCGAACGCGGTACACCGCCCGGTCGAAGCACTGGCCGACGCGGTACGCGGATGCACGGCGCGGGTGATCATCGTCAGCCCAGAGGTGGGACTGACGGTGGTACCCGGTACCAAGGCCGGACGGGCCTTCGCCGACGCGGCGGGTACGGCGAACCGGGCGCTGGCGCAGGTCGCGGATGCCGTGGTGCTGGTGGTCGCCGGGCAGCCGAGCTGGCTCAAGCCGGCCGGCACGGCGACGCCACCGGGCGTACCGACGACCGCGACGGCGGGTGTG
>JAFMQQ010000018.1 GCA_017354595.1 Micromonosporaceae bacterium | reverse complement strand
GCGCGTGGTCAACTCGTTCCTCGACGACCTGCCGGATCTGCAGGCCGGCGCGGCCGAACTCCACCGCGAACACCGGGCCATGCCCAGCCCGGTCGAAGTCGCCGCTCAGCTGGAACCCGACCTGCGAGCGGGCGTGATCAGCCGACACTGAAGGCGGGTCGCGCCTCGTGCGATCGTCTATGGGACTGGGGCGACGTACGTCGTTATGGTTGACTCAAGTGCGTGTTGGCTCGTCATGATTGCTCCAGTATGGACGGTGGCCGTTAGGTGGCGAGGCAGGCGTTCGGTGAACCTGATGTAGGCGCGGCGTAGGTCGCTGGGCAGGTGTGAGCCGCCCGGGATCAGGGCGTCGAGGTAGCGCGCGATGGTGTTCTTCTGGCTGAGGAAGTCGCCGGCGAGCACGGGGTGCTGTTCGGCCGAGTCGCGGTCCCAGAAGCGGGCCGCCCAGTAGCGCTTTCCGTTGGGTGGGGTGTCCCCGATCAGTGCCTGTCCGGCACGAGCCATGGTTTCGGCCAGTACCCTTCTCCGATCTGGTGGTGACAACGAACTGTTCGTCGATGCTGGCCGGGTCCGCTCGCGCGCCTCCCGTGTCCCGGTCAAGCGGTGCCGGCTTGCGGCGGGGCTTCCGGCCCGTGCCACGTCCGCCATACCCCGGCCGTCAGGGTTGTGCGGGGCCGCCAGCCGAGCAGTTCGGCGGCCCGGTCCACCCGAAGCCACACGTGCCTGCGGTCCAGCTCCCGACCGGGCAGCCGCTGCACCAGCAGGTTGCGGCCCACCACGTGCTTGACCACTTCCAACAGTTGCGCCAGTGAGGTGGGTACCCCGGAAGCGACGTTGAGCACCCGCGGTTGTGCGTCGGCGAAGGCGCCCCGCTGGTCGGCCTCGTCCAGCAGGCTGATGCACTCGATCACGTCGTCGATGTAGATGTAGTCCCGGGTCGCCTCCAGGTCGCCGATCGCGCGCAGCGGCAGCCCCTGCCGGGCGGATTGCAGCCAGTAGCCCAGTACGCCCTGTCCCTTGGTGGTGGACTGGCCCGGCCCGTAGGCGTTGCCCAGCCGCAGAACCACCCCGGGCACCACGCCGGCATAGCCGAACAACTCCTCCTCCAGCGCCTGCTTGGCCGCGCCGTACCGGCCGACCGCGTGGACCGGCGAGTCTTCGCTGTACGGCGGTGGCTGTCGATGGTCATAGACCGTGCCGCCGGAGCTGGTGAGCACGACGGTCGGCGGCACGGGTTCGCGGGCGAGCTGGCGCAGCAGTGCGGCGAAGAGCTGGTGGTCGGCTGCGGCCCAGTCCGGGTGCTGCTCGCCCAGCGTCGGGTTGATGGTGCTGGCCAGGTAGTAGACGATGCGGGCGCCGCGGAGTGGGTAGCTGAGCCGGCTGCCGCACAGGAAGCTGGACATCCGGGTGATCCCGGCAGTGTCCACAGGGGAGCGGGTCAGCGCCGCGGTCAGCCGGGCGCCAATGAACCCGGCGGCACCGACCACCACCGCCCGTCGCGTTGGCCGGTCGTACGCCGGCACCCGCTCGGCGGGGACCGGCCGGCCCGCCGTGTCAACCGTTGTGGTCATGTCGTCCTTCCCTTGTTCAGCGAGCTCAGTCAGTGCACGCCAGGGCGCGATCGTCGTCACCGGTACCCGTGGCGAGATGCTGCGCCAGGCGTGGCAGGATGCGCAGCGCGTTCTCCTGGTCGATCCGGGCCCGGTCGGTGGGCGGGATCGGGTACCGGTCGAGTGCATCGGTGTTGGCGGCGACAGGGCCGGAGGGCGCGGCAGACCAGTCGGTGCCGTAGAGGATCCGGCTGGCCGGCACGGCAGCGAGCAGGCTCGGCAGCGCCGCCGGTGCGGACAGCGCCAGGTCGTAGTAGAACCGGTGCAGGTAGGACTGGAAACGGTGTGCCGGCAGCCCGAAGAACTGCTGGGAGAGCGCGGCCACCCGGGACGCGGCGTAGGGCAGGAAGCCGCCGGCGTGGGCCAGGATGAAGTTGATCTGGGGGTAGCGGTCCAGCGTCCCGGTGAGCATCAGGTTGAGCGCTGCCCTGGTGGTGTCCAACAGGAAATCGGCGAGCACCGAGGGCGGGTCATCGAGCGGGGCGCCGGGCAGCATCATCGGGTGGACCAGCACGGTGGCCTGCCTTCGGTCCAGCTCGGCGAGCACCTCGGTGTGCTCCGGGGCGCCGAGGTACCGGCCGGCGCTCTGTGCGGTCAGCACCACGCCGTCGGCGCCCAGCTGCTCGTAGGCGTACCGGATCTGCTCGAGGCTCTCCTGGATGTGCGGCATCGGCAGCGCAGCGAACAGCCCGAACCGGTCCGGGTGCGCCGCGACCAGCTCGGTGACCGCTTCGTTCACCTCGGTCGCAAAGACGACCGCCTCCGGCCCGTCACGCAGCAGCATGCCGGGCACCGGATTGGAGAGCAGCGCGAAGCCGATCCGGTTGCGTTCGAACACCTCCCAGGTCTGCGACAGCGACCATGGCAGCACGAATGGGGCGCCACGGTCGCGCATCAAACGGGCGACTCGTGGCACTATCGCGTGTTGATGTACATCGATGCGGCCATTCATCCGGCTCTCCCGTCTGTAGCGGTTGACGCGTGGCTACCTGGACTTCTCCATCCGCCAGTGGGCCACCACGGGGTTGCGGCACGCTTGAGGCGCCTGGCGCGCGACGCCACGAGGGCGGCCGCCTCGCGGGACACTTCCGCTATGACGGTCCAGTGTGGAGGGTCTCGGCGACGAGTTCGCCGAGGCTAAAGCCGCATTCCAGGCGGTGGTGACACGGTAGCCGGGCCATGGGGCACACATACGGGCGATTACGATCTATGAACGGAGCGACGAGGTGTCCGTCGATTTCACCGTCTCCGGCGACAGCTGCGAGCCGGCCACCGTCAAGAGACTCGGCAACGCCTTCTGCGCGGCCAAACTGCTGCTGGCCGCCGCCGAGGTCGGAGTCTTCACCGAACTGGAGAAAGGGCCGGTCACTGCGGGGCAGCTGGCCGTTGCACTGGAGCTGCACCCGCGCGGTGTGCCGGACTTCCTCGCCGCACTGGCCGCGCTAGGGCTGCTGGTCCGTGAGGACGGCCGGTACCACAACTCCGCCGCCGCCAGTGCCCTGCTGGTGCGGGGCAAGCCGGGAAACCTGACCGGCTACCTGGGCCGCGCCGACCGGATGCTGTACCCGGCCTGGGGCCGACTGGGTGCGGCGCTGCGTACCGGGCAGCCGCAGGCCGACGACGGGTTCGCCACGGTAACCAACGACCCCGTCAAGCGCAACTCGTTCCTGAGCATGATGGACGCGGTGAACAACCAGCTGCTGCCCGGCCTGCTCGCGGCCTACCCGTGGTCCCGGTGTCACAGCGTCGCCGACATCGGCGGTGCTCGGGGCAACGTGGCCGCCCGGCTGGCGCTGGCCCACCCGCAGCTGAGCGCCACTGTCTTCGACCTGCCAGAGATCGAACCGGCCGCGCAGGCGCACCTGACGGCGCTGGGCGTGGCAGACCGGGTACGTTACCAGTCCGGCGACTTCTTCACCGATCCGCTACCCACAGCCGATGTGCTCATCCTCGGGCACGTGCTGCACAACTGGGCACCCGAGGAGCGGGCGGTGCTGGTCAAGAAGGCCCACGACGCGGTACGCCCCGGCGGCGCGGTACTGGTATATGACGCGATGCTTGACCCCGAGCCGACCGACCTGGACCGGATCCTGGTCAGCCTCAACATGTTGCTGGTCACCGTCGGCGGGTCAGAGTACACAGTGGACGACTGCTCCGGCTGGTTGGCCGCCGCCGGCTTCGGCGACATTAGAGCAACTGCGGTCGGTGCGGCCGACACGCTGGTGATCGGGCATAAGTCAGCGTGAATGGATCAGTCGACTGAGGTCTGTCATGATGGAAGCCAACTCCACTATGGACGCCTCGGCGCGGCCTGCGCGGCCCGATGCCGTACCTGCTCGACCTTGCGCTGCCGATCGCCGGCTACTTCGTGCTGACCGCGGCCGGGCTCGGCAGCGCGCCCGCACTATCGGTCAGCGGCGCGCTGACCGGGGTCAAGGCCGTGGTCAACGCCTGGCCGCCTCCGGCCGGGCCGGCGGCCGGCTGCAGGCCGGTGTGGAGGAAGCCGACCCGGCGCTGCGCACCTCGTCGGCTTCATGGTTACCCGAGGCACCCCACCATCTCCGCGACGCTGGGCAGCGCCAGGTGTTCTGCGTGCAGCCGGTCCGCGGCCGCCTGGTACCGGTCCAGGTTGCTCAGGAAGGTGTCCAGTTCCGCGGCGAGCCGCTGCTGGCTGGCCTCGCCGCCGAAGAGCGTACGGCCCGCCCCGGTGCCCTCGACGTATCCGGCGTTGAACGTGGCGTCCGGCAGGTACGGGATGGCGAACTGCGGCACCGCGTTCTTCATCGCCGTCATCAGCGTCCCGCCGCCACCCTGGTGGATCAGCGCGTCGCAGGTGGGCAGTACCAGGTCCAGCGGCAACGGACCCAGGTGCACCACGTTCGCCGGTGGCGTACCGAACAACTCCCGCTGTGCACTCACCACCGCCACGACCACCTCGACCTCCCGGCCGGCGAGCGCGCGGACCACATCCGGGGCGAGGAACGCCTCGCCCAGGTCCAGTCCGGCAGCCGAGGTGCCCCAGGTGACACAGATCCGCGGCCGGTGCGGCGGCTCGCGCAGCCAGGCCGGCTCCACCGCCGGGCCGTTGTACGGCACGTACCGGGCCGGTATCCGCCGGTTGTCATAGGGAGCCTGCATCCGGGGCGGGCAGGGGTCGATGCTGGCCGTGCCGAGCGCGTCCACCGCGCCGATGCCCAGCCGTTCCGCGACCGGCCCGAGGATCTCCTCCTGCACCAACCGGATGTCGGCCAGGAAGTCGATCGTCCACAGTTGACGCAGCGCCGGTACTCCGAGTGCGGCGCCGAGCAGTGGCCCGAGGAACCCCATCGGTTCGAAGACCACCAGGTCGGGGCGCCATCGCCGGGCGAACCGCAGCGCGTCGTCGGCCATCGCGTCGGCGCTGGCCGCGGCGACCCGCAGCACCGTCAGCCCTTTGCGGCGCTTCAGCGGGTTCTCTGCGTCGCTACGCCCCTCCGGCCTCGGCCGCCAGGTGCTGCTGCGTACCGCTGTGCGCAGCACCTCATCGAGGTCCACCTCTGCCCCGACGGGCAGCGCGGGCAGCCCGGCCTGGGTGATCGTGCGGGCGAACGAGGGGTGGCAGGCCACGACCACCTCGTGGCCGGCCGCGCGCAGCGCCCAGCCGAGCGGCACCATGGGGTTGAAGTGGTTGCGCCAGGGCCAGGTAGCGAACAGCACCCGCATCGGGAACCTCCAGAGTGGAGTCGTCGTCATCGCGGATCGTCACGGCGTGGTCTCTGGGATCGCTCGCGGGCATCTCAACGCCCGCAAGCCGTACTCAACCCGGACCGGCGACAGTGGTCGGCATGACAACGGTCGCCACCAACCAGAGCGCCCACCGGCACAGTGAGCCACCCCCGGTCCCGAGCAGGGGAGCCGGGGCGGCGATCACCACTGTGGAACTGGGCAAGACCTACCGGTCCCGGGGCGGGCCGGTAGTCGCGCTACGCGGGCTGTCGATGGAGGTCCAGCGTGGCGAGCTGTTCGGCCTCCTCGGCCCCAACGGTGCCGGCAAGTCCACCACCATCGGCATTCTCACCACCCTCATCCGGCCCAGTTCCGGATCCGCCATCGTCGCCGGTGCCGATGTGCTGCGCGAGCCGGTGGCGGTCAAGCGCCGCATCGGCGTGGTGTCCCAAGCCAACAACCTCGACCGCGAGCTGACCGTCGCGGAGAACCTGGAGTTCCGCGGCCGGTACTTCGGCCTGCGCACCTCCGCCGCCCGGCGCCGGGCCCGCGAGTTGCTGGAGTGGGATGGCCTGGCAGCACGCGCCGAGGCCATGGTGACCCAGCTCTCCGGTGGCCAGGCCAAGCGGGTGGCGATCGCCCGGGCGCTGATGCACACACCGGAGGTGCTGGTTCTGGACGAGCCGACCGCCGGGGTGGATCCGCAGACCCGCATCCGGCTCTGGAAGACCATCCGCGAGCTGCGCGACACCGGCCTGACCGTGGTGGTCGCGACACACCTGCTGGCCGAGGCGGAGGATCTCTGCGACCGGGTCGCCATCCTGGACCACGGGCGTTTGGTCGTCTGTGACAGCGTGGCCGGGCTGACCGGCAGGGCAGGCGGGGATCGGGTGCTGACGGTGCTCTTCGACGGTCCGGTGGACCAGATCGCCATACCGCACTGGGTACGCCGGGCGGAGGTTGACGGTGCGCAGGTGCGCGCCTCCGCCGCCAATACCGATGGCCTGCTCAGCGAGCTCATCGCGGCGGGCGCGGCGCTGGGCCGCGGCGTCCGCGATGTCACCACGCTGCTGCCCAGTCTGGAGAGCGCCTTCCTGGCGCTGACCGATAAGGAGTACCGGGAATGAGGATGAGTATCCTGCGTACCGGGGCCGCGATGCTGGCCCGCGAGCTGCATGTGCTGCGCCGCAACCTGCTGCAGTTCGCGGTGAACACCGGGATGCAGCCGCTGCTCGCCGTGTTTGTGTTCACCTATGTGCTACCAAAGATCGGCGTGATGCGCGGCGCGCAAGGATTTGGCACCATTCTGGTGCCCGGTCTGGTCGCCAGCACGACGGTCCTCACCGCGATAGCCGTGGTCTCCACGAGTCTGATGCGAGAGCTCTCCTTCGGCCGGGCGATCGAGGACCGGATGCTTGCGCCGTTGCCGGTCTGGGGCCTGGGCGTACAGAAGATCGTGTGGGGCGCGCTGCACGCATTCCTGGCCGGCCTGGTGGTCTTTCTGGTTGTGTACTTCGTGCACGAACCCGGCATGCGGCCGAGCGTCCATGTCGCCAACTGGCCACTGCTGGTGTCCTGCCTGGTCTTCATCCCGCTCATGGCGGCGAGCGTCGGGTTGCTGGTGGGTACGATCCTGGAGCCGAGCCAGGTCAGCGTGTTCATCAATCTGGCGATGATACCGGCGACCATGCTCGGGTGTGTCTACTTTCCCTGGGCGGCGCTGCGCGCGATCCCCTGGCTGCAGGTCGGGGTCCTGATCAACCCGGTGGTGTACGCCAGCGAGGCACTGCGTGCCGTGTTCACCCCGGATCTGCCGCACATGCCGGTGGCGGTCGTCCTGTCGGTGCTCGTCGCGGCCACCGCCGGGGTCGGTTGGCTCGCCATCCGCTCTTTCCAGCGCCGGTTGCTCGGCTGATCGGGGCCACCCGGTCCAGCAGATCCCCAGTACCGCCCGAAGGGCGCCGTGCACGCTGCGGCCATGTGGAAACACCGCGCCTCACCCCGGCGCCCACGAGGCCGCCAGAGCTTCGGAGGACGCCGGTCAGCCAGACAGCTCGAGCGGCCGAGCTCCGATGTGCCTCCCACTGCCACCGAACTCCAGATCTGGCGGCAGTTCGCCGAGCCCTTGCATCCATCCGGATGGATCAATCTCCTGTGGAGTCTTGGTGCCATGGCGGGCATGGGATATCTCTATTACCCACGGCCGGTAGATCCGGCCCAGACCGGACCCTGATTCCTGGACTCGGACTCTGGTTCCAGAAAGGGGGCCGAACGACCCGACAGCCAGAACAGCCACCCAGGCGGATCGCGGTCCGATGGGACCGGGATCCGCCTGGGCCGGGGAGCGCCGCCCAGCAAGCGGTTCTCTGCGCAATCGATCCACTATGGACGGCGGAATGCCCAGCCCGTGGTTGGCGCCCCCGTCGCCGCCGACCTGTCCCATCATGAGGTCTCCCCCTTAGACCGTCCAGTATGGATATTGATGGTGCGGATGGTAAGAGCCGACTGTGGAGCCGACCTTCAACGGCGCCCGGGCCAGCCGGACATCCCGGTCCGACCCGGCGCAACCCGGCTTCAACCGGCACGCGAGCGCCAACGCTCACTGTGGTCCCGGCTACGACGAAAGGTGTGGACCATGACCATGAGCCCGGCCATCGAGGCCGATCTCGCCACCGACCGGCACGCCGCTACGGCCACCGACCCGCCGGTGGCCCGGCCGCAGGTGCCGCTACTCATCTTGCTGGCCGGCAGGGAACGCGACTGGCGGGAGTGGCGCGAGCGGTTCGCCAACGCCGGGTTCGAGCAGGCCGGCATCGCCCCCGACCTGTCCGGTGTGCGGGGGCGGCGGTCGTGCTGACCTACCCGTTCGCCTGGCCGTCCCCGGTCGACCAGCCGGCGGAGCTGACCGGCCTGCACGACGAGCCGGCCGTGCCGGTGACGCTGCCCAGCGGGGACACCGCCCTGCTGATCACGCGGTACGAGGACATTCGGGCGCTACTGACCAACCCACACGTGAGCAAGAACCGCAACCGGCCGGGTGTGGCGCGGATGACGGCGGACAACTCCCGGGCCTTCCAGCGCCAGGTGGCGATGGATCCGCCGGAGCACACCCGGATGCGCCGCCTGGTGGGCAAGGCGTTCAGTGCCAACCGGATCGAGCCGTTCCGGCCGCGGATCCAGGCGATCGCCGACGAACTGCTCGACCAGATGGCCGCCGCGCCCCAACCGGCCGACCTGAACGCGATGCTCTCCTACCCGTTGACCATCCGGATGATCTGCGAGCTGCTCGGCGTACCCGCAGACGAGCGGGACAACTTCGCCGACCCGGCCAAGCCGCCGTGGGGATACATGCGGGACCTGATCGAGCGCAAGCGCGCCGACCCGGCCGACGACCTGATCAGCGCGCTGATCCTGGTGCACGACGCGGAAGACGGCTCGCTCTCCGACGAGGAGCTGTTGTGGTGGTCCACTGTGCTGCTGCTGGCCGGATATGACACCAGCGCCAGCCAGCTCTCCGGCAGCGTGGTGCTGCTGCTTTCCCACCCCGACCAGCTCGCATTGCTGCGCGCCGACCCGGCGCTGGTTCCCGGCGCGGTGGAGGAGCTGCTGCGCTACCAGGTGGTCGGCGCCTCGCTGACCATGCTGCGCTACGTCACCGAGGACATCGAGGTCGGCGGGGTGCTGGTGCCCAAGGGTTCCAGCGTCATCCCGGCACTGGAGAGTGCCAACTTCGACCCGGCCGCGTTCGAGTGCCCGGCCCGGTTCGACATCGAGCGAGGCGGCCGGCAGCAGCTGACCTTCGGTACCGGGCGGCACTTCTGCGTCGGTGCACCGCTGGCCCGGGCCGAGCTGCAGATCGCCATCGCCTCGTTGCTCGAGCGCTTCCCCGGGCTGCGCCTGGCGGTGCCGGTGGACGCGTTGCGGCGCAAGGACGACGCCTTCTTCCAGACCTTCACCTCGGTCCCGGTGGTGTGGTCATGAGCGACAAGCGTTGCCCGTACCCGTTCCGCCGGCCGGCGCCGCTCGCGGTCCCGGATGAGCTTCTAACGACACGGGATCAACCGGTGCTGCCGGTGACCCTGCCCAGCGGCGACGAGGCGCTGCTGGTGACGAGGTATGCCGACGTGCGCCGGTTGCTCACCGACCACCGGCTGTCCCGGGACCTGAACCGTCCCGGCGCCGCCCGGATCAGCCGCACCAACGCGATGTTCCAGGACTCCCGGATCAACCCGGATCCGCCGGAGCACACGCGGGTACGCAGCCTGGTGCTCAAGGCGTTCACCGGCGCCCGGGTGGAGCGGCTGCGCCCATACATCGAGGGCGTAGTCGACGAGCTGCTCTCCGCGATGGAACACACCGGCGGTCCGGCGGACCTGAACGAGACGCTCGCCTTCCCGCTACCTATCCGGGTGCTCGCCAGGTTGCTCGGCGTGCCCGATGTGGACGTGACGAGGCTGCGCGGCTGGACCGACCACTTCTTGTCGGTCGGCCGGTACTCCGGCCAGCAGATAGGCGCGGCCATGCGCGAGCTGAGCGGGTACATCGCCGAGTTGGTCGCGACCAAGCGGGCCGAGCCGGGCGACGACCTGATCAGCGCGATGATCCGGGCCCGGGATCAGGACGACGGCCGGCTCACCGAGTACCAGCTGCACTGGTGGGTCCGGCTGCTGCTGCTGGTCGGGTACGAGACGACCGCCACCCAGCTGGGTGGGGGAGTCGCCATGCTGCTCGCCCACCCGGACCAGCTTGCCTTGCTGCGCAAGGACTACAGCCTTGTCTGCTCCGCGGTCGAAGAGCTGCTGCGGTGGAAGCTGGTCGGTTCCTCGGTCTCCATGCTGCGCTATGCGGTGGAGGACATTCCGATGGACGGATACACCATCCCGAAGGGAGCCAGCGTGATTCCTGCCGTGGACTCGGCCAATCAGGACGGGTCTGTCTTCAGCGACCCGAGTACCTTCGACATCACCCGAGCTGACAACCCGCACCTGACCTTCAGCCTCGGGCCGCACTTCTGCGTCGGCGGAGACCTGGCCCGCCTGCAGCTGCAGGTGGCCACCGAGCGCCTGCTGCGCCGCTTCCCGACGCTTCACCTGGTGCAGCCGGCGGACCGGCTGCACCGGATCGAGGGCTCACTGCTGGAGGGTTTCGCGCGCATCGATGTCGACTGGTGACACCGTGACGGGGTGGGCGCGGTGATTGAGGAAATCCTGCCCCCGGTGGTGGCGGCCGAAGAGGCGTTTACCGACCCGCAGCAGGTGACCCTGTTCGCGGAGGAGGAGTCGGTGGTCGCCCGGGCGGTGCCCAAGCGGCGCCGCGAGTTCGCGACCGTACGGCATTGTGCCCGTATCGCGTTGGGCCGGCTCGGTGTGCCGCCGGCGCCGATCCTGCCCGGCCAGCGGGGCGCCCCGCGCTGGCCGGACGGGACGGTGGGGAGCATGACACACTGCACCGGGTACCGGACGGCCGCGGTAGCGCTGCGCCGCGACCTGATCAGCATCGGCGTGGACGCTGAGCCGCACGAGGTGCTGCCGGCGGATGTACTGGAGCGGGTTTCGCTGCCTGCCGAGCGGTTGATGCTCGCCCGGCTCACGGCGACGGTGCCAGAGGTGTACTGGGACCGGCTGCTGTTCAGCGTGAAGGAGTCCGTCTACAAGGCGTGGTACCCGGTAACTGGCCGGTGGCTCGATTTCACGGAGGCCGAGGTGACCTTCGAGGAATCGGAATCCCGGTTCCGGGTGGCGCTTCTGGTTCCCGGTCCGGTCCTCGACGGCCGGCAGTGGCAGGAGTTCACCGGGCGCTACCTGGTGCGGCACGGGCTGGTGGCGACTGCGGTCACGCTGCCCGACTGATACAGCAACGGCGGTCGTCACGTACCAATGCAACACGTGTCCGCCCGCGGTCCGTCCAATGAGGACGAGGTTGCCGAGCAGGCGAGGGATCGCCCTCGGGCACAAACCATAACCCCACGGGAATCCGGGTCGGGACGCGCTTCCGCCCGGACTTGTTCGTTGCGGGGTGGTACGTGAGGGCCGGCCGGAGCCGGCGGTAGAGCTCGCCCTTGGCGGCCGGGTCTCCCGATGGTTCGGTGTACGTCGCCTGTAGCTCGGGCCCGGCGGGCGCCTGCATGCGGATGGCGGCTGGAGTTGGGCCGCGGGGAGGTGGCTGTGGTGTCGGTGAGCCAGTGCGGTGCGAACGCGCTGTCGGCCGAGCACAAGGCAAGTCGGCGCCTTCGGCTTCGACCAGGTACCACATCTGCCGATGCTGCAGCTATACAAGGCAACCATCTCCCCGCGCCGCGGTGTCGGCAGACACCAAAAGATCTCAGGGTAATCGATGCCCTGCTAGCGAGTATCCCCGCGGGGACGGTTCTCCGCACTCATTGTCCGCGGTAGAGGGTGAGCTCGTAGTGGTAGCGGTCCGAGCGGTACAGCGATTCGGCGCGTTCGATGGGGCGCCCGCGTGCGTCGAACCCGGTGCGCTCGACGCGGAAGGCCGCGGAGAATGGGGGCACGCTGAGCAGGTGCGCGTCGTCCGGGTCGACGACCGTTGCGGCGATCGTCTGCTCGGCGTGTTCGAGGTGCAGGCGGAAGTGGGCGCTGAGCAGTTCGTAGAGTGAGCCTTCCAGGTCAAGGTCGAGCAGGCCCGGTGCGAGCGCTTCCGGGATGTAGGAGTGCTCGAGGCAGATCGGTTCGCCGTCCGCGGTGCGAACTCGGGCGATGTGCACGACGGGGTCTGCGGGGGAGAGGGCCAGCTCCTGGCCGATGTGCGCGCCGGCCGATCCCCGCTCGGCTGTCAGTAGCCGGGAGCCGGGCACCATGCCGCGTTGTCGCATGTCCTCGCTGAACGAGGTGAGTTCCAGGGATTTGGCTACCTGGGGCTCACGAACGAAGGTGCCGGCGCCCTGGACCCGGTAGACGCGACGCTCGCGTTCGAGGTTGTCGAGCACGCGGCGGATGGTGAGGCGGCTGACGGCCAGTTCACCGGCGAGTTCGCGCTCGGTCGGCAACTTGTCGTGCGGGCGTAGCTGCGCCTCGACGAGGTGCAGGACGTGCCTGCGAACCTGCTCGGCCTTGCCGCCGTTGGGCATCGGACCTCTCCCACGTCTCGTACCACTGCGGCGCCCAGCGTAGCAAGTTGTGTAGCCCAATTGAAACGGTGGGCTGCCGTCTACAGAGATTGGTACAGCCATCTTACTCACCGGTCAGCTGACCCCTGGGCCGCAGCAGACTTTCGCGAGCTGTTGGCTTGACGGCTTCGCAGCATTGGAGTATACCAATCGCATGACTCTCCCAAACCTGGAGTGAAACATGAAGGCACGGCATCATCTGCGGACGATCGTGACAAGTGCGGTAGCCATAAGCCTCGGGTTGACGACTGCGGCCTGTGGGTCGTCCGGTGGGAACTCGTCCTCGGGTCGTGCCAGGGTGACCTTCAGCTACCTGTGGACTGGCAACGAGGCGAAGGCCCTCGAAGGCATCATCGCGGAGTTCAACAAGAGTCAAGACAAGATCACCGTCGTCGGGGTATCGAGCCCCGACTTCCAGAAGCAACTCGCGTCGATGTCGGCCGCCAAGGGTACATTCGACATCTCCGACAACTTCGGCAATGGCGTTGGCTCGTGGGCCTCGAAGGGCATCCTCACCCCGTTGGACAGCTACATCCAGGCCGACCACGTCGATACCGGCGACTTCGTCCCGGCCGCGATGAACCAGATGAAGTACAAGGGACACACCTATTCGCTTCCGATCGCGGTCCACGACTTCGAGTTGCTGTACAACAAGACCGAGTTCGCCGCGGCTGGAATCAGCGCGCCGCCGACGACGATGGAGGATCTCGCCACCGACATTGCGAAACTGACGAAGGTCGATGCCAGCGGTAACATCACACAGTTGGGTCTGGGCAACCCTGACACGGGAACGACAATGACCACGCTCGGCTACGCGTTCGGCGGCACCTGGGACGGGCCCGATGGAGCCACACCCTCGCCAGACAACCCGGCCAACATCGCGGCCGTAGAGTTCTACCGGCAGAACATAATCGACAAGTACGGCGCGGCGAAGGTCGCCAAGTTCACCGCCGGCTGGGGCCAGTACATGTCGGCCCAGGACCCGTTCTACACCGGCAAGGTGGCCATGATCATCGACGGTGAGTGGCAGCCGGTGTCGATTCCCACCACCAACCCGAGCCTCCAGTGGGCGGTGGCAAACATCCCGTATCCGGCGGCCAAGCCCAACCTGGCCGGAACCACACAGCTGACCGCGAGCACACTGTTCATCCCGACGAACGCGGCACACAAAGCTGAGGCGTTCGAGTTCATGAAATACCTGACCGGCGCCGCAGGCATGGCCGCGTTCACCAAGGCGCTGGGCAACCTGCCGGCACGCACGTCGCTGCTGGACAGCAACACCTATGCATCGATCCCGCAGTTCTCGATGTGGCTGCAGAATCTGAAGAACCCGAACGTGCACGCTCTGGCAAGCCAGCCCTACAGCCAGCAGTACTCCTCGGATCTCGCGACCGCGTTCAAGTCCGTGCTGGACGGGTCGAAGACACCACAGGACGCGATGGCGTCGGTGGCCGCCGGCGCCAAGCAGTACCCGAGCTCCTGACGTGGTGAAAAGACAGCACGCGGTGCGGCGGCGCCAATCCCTGCGGGGGTTGGCGTTCGCCTCGCCATACCTGGTCGGCTTCGCCATCTTCATCGCCTGGCCGGTCGCGGCGTCGGCCTGGTACAGCCTCACCGACTTCAACCTGTTCCAGCCGCCGCACTTCGTCGGCCTCGGCAACTACCGGCACATGCTGCATGACAAGGTGTTCTGGAAGAGCCTGACGAACACGGTCTATCTGACCGTTGTCGGGGTGCCGCTCGGGCTTGCGCTGTCGCTGATTGGTGCGCTGATCCTGAACCATCCGGTGCGCGGCCAGCCACTGTACCGGGCGCTGGTGTATCTGCCGACGATCGTGCCAGTCGTCGTCTCCGGCTACCTCTGGCGCTGGCTGATGAATCCCCAGTACGGCTACATCGACGAGCTGCTCCGGCTGCTGCATCTACCGCAGCCGCTGTGGCTTGACGACCCGGCTTGGGGCAAGCCGGCGGTGCTTCTCGTGACACTGTGGACAGTTGGCGGGATGACGGTCATCTTCCTGGCAGCGCTGCGCAATGTCCCGAAGGAGCTGTACGAGGCCGCGGCCATGGATGGTGCCGGCCCGATCGCCCGGTTCTGGCACGTCACCTGGCCGATGATCAGTCCGGTCACGCTGTTTCAGGTCATCGTGAGTACGATCGCGTATCTCCAGGTCTTCACCCAGCCGTACCTACTGGCCCAGACGCGTCTCAACACGTCCAGCGCCGGCCCGGAGAACTCGATGCTGTCGTACTCGATGTACCTGTTCCAGAACGCGTTCGTGTACCTGAAGATGGGGTACGCCTCCGCGATGGCGTGGGTGCTGTTCCTGGTCACTATGGCGGTCACCGTGTCGATCCTGCTGAATGCCAAGCGGTGGGTGCACGATGGCTCGCGTTGAGGTTGCGGTGCGCCCGGTGCGGCGGCCCGACGTGCAGCGCAGGCGCAGCAAGGGGTCCGCCGTCGACTGGCTGAGGGTCGGAGGGCACTGGAGCGTGTGGCGGCTGGCGGTGCTGCTACTCGTCCTGCTCTTCTCATTTCCCTTCCTGGTGATGCTCACATCTGCGTTCAAGAACGCGGCCGATATCTTCCACGCGCCGCCGCAACTCCTGCCGCGGTCGTGGACGCTCCACAACTTCCGGGAGGCGTTCCGTCAGATCCCGTTCTGGCGTTACCTCGGTAACACGCTGCTGATCTGCGGGCTGAATGTGCTCGGCACGCTGCTCTCGTGCCCGCTGGTCGCGTACGCGCTGTCGAAGATCCGCTGGCGTGGGCAGATGCCGATGCTGATGATCGTGCTCGGCACCATGATGCTGCCGCCGCAGGTGACTCTGATCCCGATCTACCTGTTGTGGAACCACGCTGGCGCGACCGACTCGTACCTCCCGCTGATCGTGCCGGCCTTCCTCGGCACGCCCTTCCTTATCTTCATGCTGCGCCAGTTCCTGATGAGCGTGCCGGACGAGTTGATCGAAGCCGCACGCATCGACGGATCGTCCGAGCTTCGCACCTACTGGTCGATCGTCCTGCCGTTGGCCCGGCCGGCGCTGGCGACCGCGGCGGTGTTCCAGTTCGTCTGGACCTGGACCGACTTCCTCAACCCGCTCATATACCTGAACGACACGAGCAAGTACACGCTGTCGATCGGGTTCTACAACTTCTTCTCGGAGAACGGCGTCGAATGGGGGCCGCTGATGGCGGCCTGTGTGCTGTTCACGCTGCCGGCGCTCATCGTGTTCCTGCTCGGCCAGCGCTACTTTGTCGAGGGGATCGCGACCAGTGGTCTCAAATGATGCGTGATCCTTTCTGTCGGCTCAGACGATGCTGTCTCGTCGAGAGCGCCGCCGCCGAGGGTGAGATGACGCCCGCCCGACCATCGAAGGGACTCTATGCAATATCTGCCGATCACCGGTACGTTTCTCGACGAGATCAGTGTCGACATTCCATCGCAGAACTGGGGCACACGCGAATGGGTCGCCGAGTTTGACACGTTCGTCGCGGCCGGAATCGATACGGTCGTGCTGATCCGCGCCGGACTCGGTGAACGCCTGGCCTGCCCGTCGGCCGCGGTCACGCGCCGGGTCCGTACCCTGCCCGTCTATGTCGACCTGGTACGCCTCTTCCTCGACCTTGCCGGTGAACGCGGCATCGACTTCTACTTTGGACTCTACGACTCGCACTACTTCTGGTACCGCTACGACTGGCGGACCGAAGTCGAGATCAACCTGGAGTTCATCGACGAAGTCGTCGAGCGCTATGGCGACGCGCCAGCGCTGAAGGGCTGGTACCTCCCGCACGAGACCACCGACAGCAGCCTGCGCATCCTCGACATCAATGGCCGCTTGGCCGAGCGGCTCCGCGAGATCAGCATCCGGCCGATCCTCGTCTCGCCGTTCTTTCTCGGCCGCGCCGACATGGCGTCCAGCACCGATCCTCGACAGCGCCCGCGGGAGCCGGAGGAGCACGTTCGCATCTGGGAGGAGATCTTCGCCCGGTACGAAGGCCTCGTCGACTACTGCGCCTTCCAGGACGGCACGGTCGAACTGGCCCGCAGCGCGGAGTACTTCGAGGCCACTGCCGCGGCTGCCCGCCGGTACGGCATCACCTCATGGGCGAACATCGAGACCTTCGACCGGGACATGCCCATCCGCTTCCCACCCACCGACTGGCGCAAACTCGCGCACAAGCTGGACGCAGTCCAGCCGTACGTTGAAAAGATCATCACCTTCGAGTTCTCGCACTTCCTCAGCCCGAACTCGGTGTGGCCGGCCGCACGCGGCCTCTATAACCGCTACCGCGAATTGCTCGCCGGTCGGAATGGAGCCCCGCAATGACCGGTTCCATCGAAACGCTGCGCGGCGGCCTGGTGGTCTCCTGCCAGGCCCCGCCCGGGCACCCGTTGCGCGAGTCCCCGGTCATAGCCCGGCTGGCACAGTGCGCCGCCATCGGCGGCGCGCGGGGGGTCCGCGTCAACGGGCCCGCGGACATCCGCGCGGTCAAGAGCGTGGTCAACCTGCCGGTGATCGGGCTGTACAAGGTGGCCGCCGCCGACCGCGACCTGATTACGCCGCGCTTCGACCTCGCCGAAGAACTGGCCGAGGCGGGCGCCGACGTCATCGCTTTCGAGGCGACCGACCGGCTCGAGGTATCCCCCGAGAAGATGATCAGCCGCATCCACGAGCAGTTGGGCCTGCCGGCCATGGCCGACAT
>JAFMQQ010000649.1 GCA_017354595.1 Micromonosporaceae bacterium | reverse complement strand
GCGCCGACCCGGCCCGGCTGCCCGCAGCCGAGCAGGCGCTGCGCGAGCGGCTGCGCCTCTCCGCCTCCGGCATCGGCTCGTACGCCACCGACCGCAACGCGACCATGGCCGCGTTCACCCTCGGCGGCCGGCTGTACCGGGCCGACCTGATCGGCGGCTCGGTGACCGAGGTCGAGTGCGCCGGTACGGCCGCCGGATCGGTGGTCGACCCGCGGCCGGATCCCGGCGGCCGGCGCATCGCCTACGTCTCGGCGGGAAAGTTGCGGGTAGCCACGGTCGATCCGGCCAACCCGGCCGGCTCGTCGGACGCGCTGATCGCGGGCGAGGAAGGGATCGACTGGGGGCTGGCCGAGTTCATCGCGGCGGAGGAGTTCGGCCGGTACCGGGGGTACTGGTGGGCGCCGGACGGCGGGTCGCTGCTCGCGGCGCGGGTGGACGAGTCCCGGGTACCCCGGTGGACGATGCACGACCCCGCGCTGCCGGACGCGGTGCCCCGTAGCGTCGCCTACCCGTACGCCGGCGCGGCGAACGCTCAGGTGAGCCTGCACCTGCTCGACCTGGAGGGCGGCTGGGTCGACGTGCACTGGGACCGGGAGACCTACCCCTACCTGGCGGTGGTCTCCTGGCTCGATGGCGGCGGCCCGTTGATCGGCGTGCTGCGCCGGCTGCAGCAGCACGGCCTGGTGCTGGCCGTGGATGCCCGTACCGGCGAGACCCAGGTACACGCGGAGCTGGCCGACCCGCGCTGGGTGGATGGCATCCCGGGCACCCCGATGTACCTGCCGGACGGGCGGGTACTGGTCGGCGGCGAGCTGGCGCACGACGGGTACGACGCCCGGTGCCTGTTCGCCGACGGCACCCTGCTCACCCCGCCCGGCCTGTACGTCCGCCGGGTGTGTGGCCGCGTCAGCGCGGCCGGGGCTGGTGGCGAAGCCGCCGGCGGTACCGACCTGCTGGTCGAGGCGAGCGAGGGTGAGCCGAGCGAGCAGTACCTCTACCGGGTGACCGCGCACCCCGGCGCGCCGGTCGTGGACGCGACCCGGGTGCAGCTGGCCGGTGTCGGTTCCGCGCCCGGGTGGCACGTCGGCTTCGGCGGCGGCGAGACGATCGTGGTCGGGTCGCAGTCGCTGGACCATCCGGGCGTGCGGTGGAGTGTGCACCGGGCCGGCGGGCAGTACGCCGGCGAGCTGACCAACCTCGCCGCCACGCCGCCGTACGCGCCCCGCCCGCTGCTGCAGCGGGTGACCGACCGGCGGCTGCCGACCGGGGTGCTGTACCCGCGTTCCCATGTGGCCGGCCGCAAACTGCCGGTGCTGGTGGATGTGTACGGCGGGCCGAGCCACCAGGAGGTGGTCGCCACCCGGGCGCGCTGGCTGGCCCGGCAGTGGTGGGCCGATGCCGGGTTCGCCGTCGTCGTGGTCGACAACCGCGGTACCTCCGGCGTCTCACCCAGCTTCGAGAAGGTGATCCACCGGCGGATGGCGGATGTGGCGCTGACCGACCAGGTGGAGGCGCTGCGCGCGCTGGCGGAGAAGCACGTGGATCTGGATCTGGACCGGGTGGCGATCCGCGGCTGGTCGTACGGCGGCTGGCTGGCCGGCCTGGCCGCGCTGCGCCGGCCGGACACGTACCACGCCGCGGTGCTCGGCGCGCCGGTCACCGACTGGCGGCTCTACGACACCGCGTACACCGAGCGGTACCTCGGCCTGCCCGGTGACGGATCCGACGTGTACGAGCACCACAGCCTGATCGCGTTGGCCGAACAGCCACCGGCCCGGCCGCAGGACGCCCGGCCGATGCTGCTCATCCACGGCCTCGCCGACGACAACGTGGTGTCGGCGCACACGCTGCGGCTGTCCGCGGCGCTGCTGTTCGCCGGGCGGCCGCACGCGGTGCTGCCGCTGACCGGCGCGAGCCACATGGCGGCCGGGGTGAGCGAGCCGTTGCTGCGGCTGGAGTTGGACTTCGTCCGCCGCGCCCTGGGTTGAGCGCCGCCGCCGAAGTCGGTGCGGCCGGGTTCGGCGAGATCTTGGTGGCCAGCACCCGCGATAGGGGGCGTAACCCACCAACATCCTCTGGTCCCCCAAGGTCGAGCAGGGATGGTAGCGGTCGCGTAACGTCTCGTTCATGCCTACTGTGCTAACCGCCGAGCAGCTGGCAGCCGCCCTCGCCGAGCTGCCCGCCTGGACGGGTGACACCGGTGGGATCAGCCGTAGCGTCACCGCGCCATCGTTCATCGACGGGATCCGTATGGTGGACGAGGTCGCGGTCGCCGCGGAGGCCGCCGACCACCATCCGGATATCGACATCCGCTGGCGCACCATCACCTTCCGGCTGGCCACCCACTCGGCCGGCGGCGTCACCGAGAACGACCTCTCCCTTGCCCGCACCATCGATACCCTCGTCGACACGTGACGCCGTTCCCGGACCGGCGCGCGGGGTGGATACACATTGACTGAATTCGATGTCGCGAGCGTCGCGGTGGAGGCGGCACTCGCGGCTGGCGCCCGGTACGCCGACGCGCGGGTGATGCACCGCCGGTACGAGTCGATGTCGGCTCGCAACGGCGACGTGGAGGATGTGGCGCAGAACGAGGATGCCGGGATCGGGGTACGGGCGCGGGTCGGCTCCGGCTGGGGCTTCTTCGCCGTACCCGACCTCGCCGACGGGCCCGCCCGCGCGGCCGGC
>JAFMQQ010000017.1 GCA_017354595.1 Micromonosporaceae bacterium | reverse complement strand
CTGGCTTCGGCGCGCGAACGCCCGATCGTCGCCACGTTCGTCGGGTACCACGGCTCGTTCACGCCGGCCGAGATGACGATCCCGCTGCTGCTCGTGCGGAACGCGGCGCGGGGCGACGGTTCTGTCTGACGCTGCCGATACTCTCAGCGGGTGGGGCGCAGCCAGCAGGTGCCGCGGGGGCGGCGGGCCGGGTTCGGGCCGGACGCGGACGACACCGGCTGCGCCATCCTGCATGTCGACATGGACGCCTTCTTCGCCTCCGTGGAGCTGCGCCGGGCGCCGGAGCTGCGTGGCCGGGCGGTGGTGGTGGGCGGCACCGGGCCCCGCGGCGTGGTCAGCTCGGCCAGTTATGAGGCGAGGCGCTACGGGATACGCAGCGCGATGCCGACCGGGCGGGCGCGCCGGCTCTGCCCCGAGGCGGTCTTCCTGCCGCCCGACTTCGCCGCCTACACGGCCGCCTCCCGCGCCGTGATGCGCGTCTTCCAGGACGTCACCCCACTGTTCGAACCGCTCTCGCTGGACGAGGCGTTCCTGGATGTCTCCGGAGCCCGGCGGCTGCTCGGCCGGCCGGCCGAGATCGCCGCGCACATCCGCCGCCGGGTCACCCAGGAACAGTCGCTGACCTGCTCGGTCGGCGTGGCCCCGACCAAGTTCGTGGCCAAGCTCGCCTCGACCAGGGCGAAGCCCGACGGCGTGGTGGTCGTACCCGCCACCCGGGTGCTGGACTACCTGCACCCGCTGCCGGTCGACGCCCTGTGGGGGGTGGGCGAGCGCAGCGCCGAGGTGCTACGCCGGCTCGGTCTGTCCACAGTGGGCGATCTGGCCCGGGCGCCGGTCGGCATGCTGCGCTCCGCGCTCGGCGAGGCGGCCGCCACCCACCTGCACGAGCTGGCCTGCGGGCGCGACCCGCGCCTGGTGACGCCCGAGCAGGTGGAGAAGTCGATCGGCGCGGAGACGACCTTCGATACCGACATCGACGATCCGGACCGCGTTCGGCGCACTCTGCTGGCGCTGGCCGGCAAGGCGGCCAGCCGGCTGCGATCGACCGGGCAGGTCGGGCGCACGGTGACCCTCAAGGTCCGGCTGGCCGACTTCCGCACCCTGAACCGGTCCCGCAGCCTGCCGGGCCACACCGACGTGACCCGGGAGATCTTCGAGACCGCCTGGTCCCTGTTCGCCGCCCTCCGTCCGGGGGACCGGATCCGGCTGCTGGGGGTACGGGTCGAGGGCCTTACCGCCGCTGAGCAGGCACCGCGCCAGCTGGCACTGGGCGACCGGGACCGCGGCTGGCGGGAGGCGGAGCGGGCGGCAGATGCCGCGGCCGTGCGATTCGGCGCCGCGGTGGTACGGCCGGCGAGCCTGCTCCCGGCCCAGGTCCGGGCAAATCACGATCGCTCCGCCTAGTCTGGCTTTCCGATGGGCCTACCCACTCGTAGACTTGCCAGGAGCAGCCAACTGGTTGTTACGGTCTGTCGACCATCCGGATCGACTTGCTGGACCGGGGAGGAGTGCCGTGCCGCTGTCGGAGCATGAGCAGCGGCTGTTCGAGCAGATCGAGCGGTCGCTTGCCGAGGATCCAAAGTTCGCCTCGGCTGTGCGCGCCACCGACCCGCGCTTCCACGTCCGGCGTCGGCTGATCCTCGCCGGCGTGTTCGTCGTCGCCGGTCTGGTGCTCGTCATCTTCGCCGTGAGCATCAACCAGGTGCTGCTCGGCGTGGCGGGGTTCCTGTTGATGCTCGGCGCGGCCGTCTTCGGCCTCACCTCGCTGCGCCGCGGCCGTGGCGCCGAGTTGCGCGCGGTCGACGGTACGGCCAGCCGGTCCACCGCCGCGCGCCGGCGCAGCTCGTTCATCGACCGCCTGGAGGAGCGCTGGCGGCAGCGCCCTGAGGACAACCGCTGACCGACGCCGCGCCCGACCTGGACACCTGGCCGCGGCGAGCGCCCGGCTCCGTTCAGGGCCAGCTGGTCCCCGGGAGCCGGGTTGCGTCCAGGGACCAGATGGCTGGCTAAGGCCGGGTGGCTGGCTAGGACCGGGTGGCCTGGGCGCGTGCCCGCCGCGGTCGCAACGAGCTGACCATCCCTTCACGTACCCGGCCGGTCCACGCCACCGCGCCGGCGAAACTGTCGATCAGCCCGGCCCGCCAGCGATGCAGTACCGACGGCGGGAACAGCGCGGCGACCAGGCGGGTCCGCCCCGGTACCCGGCGCGCGATCGCCCGCCGCAAGGCCCGCAGTGCGACGCCGAGGCCAGGCTCCCGCAGCGGACCGCGGGCGTACCGGGCGTGCTCCTCGGCCCGGCCCAGCAGCTCTACCGCATCGGCCGTTTCACCGGTCAGCCCGAACTCCGCCACCAGACGGTCCACGGTCAACCGGGGGGTCTCCGCGTCATCCACCCCGACCCGGTAGTCGAGCAGCGTGTCGAGCAGCTCGTCCCAGGCGGCGTGGGCATCCCGCCGCGCCCGGTCCGCCTCCGGTCCCGGTAGCACCCGCATCACCGGCGCGCTCTGCCCGCCGGTGACCTCCGGGTGTGGCGACCGCTGGGTCGCGTACCTGGGCCGGCGCCGGCGACGCAGCGCGGTACGGGTGGCCGCTGGCAGAACGAGCAGCACCAGCAGTACGCCCAGTCCGCCGAACGCCCAGTCCGACAAGCGGCTCTGCGATTGGATCGCCGCGCCCCCCGGGTCCCGGCCCTGGGCCGGGTCATTCGCCCGGTCGCCAGCGCCCGCGCCGCCGCTCGCGCCCACGTCCGGTACCTGGCCGGGTGCGGTGCTGGTACTGGTCGCCGGGCGGTTCGGGTCCGGTGCCCAGGTCGTGCTGACCGGGCCGCTGAGGCCACTGGTCGGCGTCGCGTCGAACGGGACCCAGCCGTACCCCGGGAAGTAGACCTCGGTCCAGGCGTGCAGGTTCTTGTTGGTCAAGGTGTACGTGCCACCGTTGCTGCCGGTGCCGAGGGTGAAACCGAACGCAACCCGGGCCGGGAAGCCGGCCTGCCGCACCATCCACGCCAGCGCCGCGGCGTACTGCTCGCAGTACCCGGCCCTGTTGTTCAGGAAGTTCTCGATGTCGCTGCCGCTGCTGCCGGTCTTGGTGGACAGCTCGTAGACGAAGTGGTTCTTCAGCGAGAAGTAGTCGAACAGCGCCCGGACCTCGTCGTACTCGTTGATCTTGCCGTTGGTCAACTTGTCCACGAGAGCCTTGACGAACGGCTGGGACGGCACCGCACTGAGGTTGGTGACCGGGTTGTCCGGCTCCAGCGGGGGTGCCTGTCGCAGGGCGTCCGGCGAGTACCGGGTGTGCACGTACTCGAAGTCGTAGGACTTCATGTCCGCCGTGGTGACCCGGTTCGAGCTGGAGTAGATCAACTGGCCGGCCGCGTCGTACCGCCACGCCCTGTCGATCTGGCTGGTACGGGTCACGTCCGGGTAGAGCGGCAGCAACCCCATATCGAACTTTACGAATTGGACGTGGCTGTTGTAGGTCGACTGGGTCACCCCGGGGAGGGTCACCGTGGGATCGGGAAAGTTGTTGTCGACGGCCGGGTCGCCGCCGCTGGAGACCCGGTTGCGGAAGCCGGCCGGGGTGAGCTGGTCGGCCACGCCGAAGCGGAGGTAGTACGGGTCCGGGTCGTTGGTGCTGACCTTGATCATGGTGAACGGGTTGCCCTGGTTGAGGCTGCCGGAGAGCCGGGCGAAAAGGTCGACCGAGCCACTGCCGTTGCCGTTGCCGCCGCCGGTGCCGATACCGCTGCCACCGCCACCGACGCGGTCGAGCAGCCCGCTGGTCATGCCCGGGATGGCAAGCGGCAACAGGATGGCAAGCGCGACCCCGACCACCCCGAGCCGCCGCCCGGCGGCGGCGAGCGGGGATGGCTCCCACAGGTCCACGTCCCGGCCATCACCGGTGAAGCGCCGGCCGAAGCGCCGGACCCGATCGACGTTGTCACTGGCCAGCAGCCACAGGTAGCCGATGGAACCGATCACGAAAGGTACGACCGAGACGCTGTCCTGGTGCACGATCACCGGGATCGAGTAGAGCGGGAGCATCGGCATGCCGGCCAGTGCCGGCTGGCGCAGCCCGACCGCGAACAGATCGACCAGCACGGCCACCCCGCCGATCCCGACCGTGGTGAGGAAGAGCAGCCCGTCCCGGTCCGGTACCGGTACCGCCTGGTCGCGGATGTCGGTACCGGCGGCGGAGACCAGGTCCGCGAAGTGCTGCAGGGTGCGCCCGCTGGGGATCAGCCCCAGGTAGGCGTGCTCGCCAAAGAGCAGGGTGGCGATCAGGCAGACACCCACGACCATGCCCAGCACCTGGGCCCAGACCGGTGCCCGTACCGAGCGCAGCAGCAGCGCGGCGCCGCAGACCACGGCGATGGCAAGGATGCAGTCGATCAGCCAGGTCCAGCTCGCGAAGATGGTCGACATCGGCGCGGTGGCCAGCAGGGTCGCCGCGGCGGCGACCAGCGTGACGTGCCGGCGCTGGTTCATGATGCTCCCCTCGGGCTCACGGCAGGCCTCCCGCCGAAGTCGCCGTGGTGGTGACCGTCTCCGCCATCGTCGCCCGGGAGGCGAAGCCCTCGGCCCGTCCCCCAAGGGCGCGGCCAGGCAGGCCCTGCGCGCCTCGGGCCGCCCGTGGCCAGAGGGCAGGCAGCTTGTCGCCGTGCGCGACCCCCACCACCCGCCAGCCGGTACGCATCAGCGACAGGGCCGCCGTCCCGTGCGTCCGCTCCGCCTCCTCCCGCTCAAGCGTGGGCAGGTTGAGCCAGGTGGTGCTGTCGACGAACAGGGCGATGCAGGTGGCGTTGGCGGAGCGGAGCCGACCCAGCAGGTCGGCCTCGGCCGGGCTGAGGTTGCCGAGTACCGCGATCAGCAGGCCGCCATCGGCGCGCATCCGTACGTGTTCGACGAGCTGGGCGATGCCGCCCCGGCGCGAGGTGCGCACCTCGGCCAGGTGGTCCAGGATCGCGCCGTCGTCCGACTCGGTCGCGTCGATGTCCGCCCCGGTGTCCGTGACCAGGCGCAGCTTGTACCCGTTGGCGCGCAGGTGGGTGGCCATGCTGGCAACCGCCGAGACCGCCCACTCGAAGCTGGCGGTCGGCCCCTCGCCGCGGTGCGCCCCGGCCCGGGTGTCCAGGATCAGCGTCGCCCGGCTCTCCCACGGCTGCTCCTCGCGGCGCACCATCAGCTCGCCGACCCGGGCGGTGGAGCGCCAGTGCACCCGGCGCAGGTCGTCGCCGTGCCGGTACTCGCGGGTGGCCGCGTCGTCCTCGCCGTGCACCGCGACCGACCGGGCGCGCGAGTCGCCGGTGCCGGCGTACTCGCCGGTCAGCCGTACCGAGGGGAGCGGTACGACCTGCGGGATGACGGTGAGGTGGTCCACCGAGGGGAAGGCTCGGTGCATCTCGCACAGGCCGAACGGGTCGGTCAGGCGTACCACCAGCGGACCGACCTCGTACCGGCCGCGCACCTCGGCCCGTACCGTGTACGCCACCGAGCTGGCCTGGTGCCGACCGAGCCGTTCCAGTACCAGCCGGGGGCGGCTGCCCAGCGCGTACGGCAGCCGGTCCTCCAGCAGCAGAGTGCCGGTTGGCAGGCCGGAGAGGTTCTGCAGCCGCAGCACCACCCGGGCGCTGGCACCGACCTGGGTTCGGTGCGGCTCGAGCGCCCGTCCGCAGGCGAGCTTGTAGCGGGTGCGGCCGACGTACCACGCCGCCAGCAACGGCAGCGCGCCGAGCAGGATGCCCAGCCGGAGCAGGTCCTTCTCGCCGAGTACCAGCGCGACAAGCAGTACCGCGATCGCCGCCGCGAGGAACGACTTGCCGCGGGTGGTGAGCCCGCGCAGGCCCTCGCGCACGCCTCACCGCCTCCGGTCGTACGGGTTGCCTCGTTGTTCCCGTTCCTGCCGGGTGTCGTACGGCGAGCGCTGCCGGTCGGAGGGCAGCGGCAGCCGGTGTACCAGCTCGGAGATGATCAGGTCGGTGGTACGGCGGCTCAGCTGGGCCTCGGCCGTCGGGATGATGCGGTGCGCGAGTACCGGCACCGCCAACGCCTGCAGGTCGTCGGGCAGCACGTAGTCGCGCCCTTCGAGCGCGGCGACCGCCCGGGCGGTGCGCAGCAACTGGAGCGTGGCCCGGGGCGAGGCACCCAGCCGTAGCTCGGGCGACTCGCGGGTCGCGTTGACCAGGCTGACCGCGTACTGCTTGAGGGCGTCCGCGACGTGGACGCTGCGTACCGTGGCGATCATATTGCGTACGCCCGCCGCATCGCACACCGGGCGCAGGTCGTACAGCGGGTCCTCGGCGCCGTGCACATCGAGCATCGCCAGTTCGGCGGTGGAGTCCGGATAGCCCATCGCGATGCGGGCGGTGAACCGGTCGCGCTGCGCCTCCGGCAGCGGGTAGGTGCCCTCCATCTCGATCGGGTTCTGGGTGGCCACCACCATGAACGGCGTCTGCAACTGGTAGGTGACCCCGTCAACGGTGACCTGCCGCTCCTCCATGCACTCCAGCAGCGCGGACTGCGTCTTGGGCGAGGCACGGTTGATCTCGTCGCCGACCACGATGTTGGCGAACACCGCGCCCGGCTTGAACTCGAAGTCCCGGGTCTCCTGGTTGTAGACGCTCACCCCGGTGACGTCGCTGGGCAACAGGTCGGGGGTGAACTGGATGCGTCGGACCGAGCAGTCGATGGTCCGGGCCAGAGCTTTGGCGAGTTTCGTCTTGCCGACCCCGGGTACGTCCTCGATCAGCAGGTGGCCCTCGGCGAGCAGCACCGCCAGGGCCAGCCGCACCGTGGCGGTCTTTCCCTCGATGACCTGTTCGATGTTGCTGACCACGGCATCGGTGGCGGCGGCGAACTCGGTTGTGGGCATGGCCCCGCCGACTTCACCCGCTGCGCGTTGGACGGTCACAGGCTCCTCCTGTCGTTACCTGGCCTACTCCGTAGACGTCCACGGCTGGCCGGTGGTTCGCGGGGGGACCTGGACCACCCCCGAGGGACCATCTCACAAGGCTATGGGTCTTCTCAGGCTAACCGTCTTTCTCGGGTACGCCGAGGGGATCGATAGGACTGAAGGTTCAGAACAGGCCAAACGCGGCGTGCAACCGAGTACGGGGCGGCGACACGACGGGGTACACTGCCCGCATGACCCGGGCGTTCCGGCTTCTTAGTGGGCCGTGCCTCGGCTGGTTCAGGTCAGATTGGTTCGGATCAGACTGAGACCCAGCGCGACGGCACGGCGACCCCTCCTGCGCGAGGGGCTTTTTCATGCCCTCCGCTCGTCGTACGCGGCGAACCGGTAGCCGACCGACCCGAGACCCAAGGTGGAGACGATGACCCAGGTAACGCAGCCACCGGCGGATGTCCCGCCGCACAGATACACCGCTGAGCTGGCCAACGAGATCGAGGCGCGCTGGCAGCAGTACTGGGCGGAGCACGACACTTTCCGCGCGCCCAACCCGGTGGGGCCGCTGGCCGAGCCGACCCATCCCCGGGCGAACGCACCCAAGCTGTATGTGCACGACATGTTCCCGTACCCGTCCGGCGAGGGTCTGCACGTCGGGCACCCGCTGGGCTACATCGGCACCGATGTGTACAGCCGGTACCAGCGGATGGCCGGGTACAACGTGCTGCACCCGATGGGCTTCGACGCCTTCGGGCTGCCCGCCGAGCTGTACGCGGTGCAGACCGGCACCCACCCGCGGATCACCACCGAAGCCAACATCGAACGCTTCAAGGCACAGCTGCGCCGGATGGGTATGGCGTACGACCCGAAGCGGTGGATCGCCACCATCGACCCCGGGTACTACCGCTGGACACAGTGGATCTTTCTGCAGATCTTCAATTCCTGGTACGACGCGCCGTCCGGCCGGGCCCGGCCGATCGAGGACCTGATCGCCCAGTACGCCGCCGGGCAGCGGTCCACACCCGACGGTCGCCCGTGGACGGAACTGTCCGAAGTGGAGCGGCGTAGGTTGGTCGATGACCACCGGCTGGCATACGTCGCCGAGGCGCCGGTCAACTGGTGCCCGGGCCTGGGTACCGTGCTGGCCAACGAGGAGGTCACCGCGGACGGCCGGTCCGAGCGTGGCAACTACCCGGTCTTCAAGCGCAACCTGAAGCAATGGATGATGCGGATCACCGCGTACGCCGACCGGCTGCTGGAGGATCTGGAGCCACTGGACTGGCCGGAGCCGATCAAATTGATGCAGCGCAACTGGATCGGCCGCTCCACCGGTGCGTACATCGACTTCGGTACGCAGCCGCCTGGCGCCTCCGCGGCGGAGAGTGCGTCGGCGGGAGCCGGCAACAAGCTGCGGGTCTTCACCACCCGGCCGGACACCATCTTCGGCGCCACCTACATGGTGCTGGCGCCCGAACACGAACTGGTCGACCGGCTGGTGCCAGAAGCCTGGCCGCACCAGACGCGCCCGGCGTGGACGGGCGGGCATGCCGATCCGGCCACCGCGGTCTCCGCTTACCGGGCGCAGACCGCCGCCAAGACCGACGTAGAGCGCTCCGCCGATGCCAAGCAGAAGACGGGTGTGTTCACCGGTGCCTTCGCCACCAACCCGGTCAACGGCGCGCGTATCCCGATCTTCATCGCCGACTACGTACTGGCCGGCTACGGTACCGGCGCCATCATGGCGGTACCCGGGCAGGACGAGCGGGACTGGGAGTTCGCCGAGGTGTACGACCTGCCCATCGTGCGGACCGTACAGCCACCCTCCACATTCGACGGTAAGGCGTACGTGGGCGAAGGCCCGGCGGTCAACTCCGAGTTCCTGGATGGACTGTCCATTGCGGAGGCCAAGCGGCGCATCATCCGGTGGCTGGTCGAGCGCGGCGCCGGCGAGGCGGCCACCACGTACCGGCTGCGGGACTGGCTGTTCAGCCGGCAGCGGTACTGGGGCGAGCCGTTCCCGATCGTGTACGACGAGACCGGGCTGCCGGTGGGGCTGCCCGACTCGATGCTGCCGGTGGCACTGCCCGAGGTGGATGACTTCTCCCCGAGGACGTACGCCGCGGAGGATGTGACCTCGGCGCCGGAGGCACCGCTGTCCCGGGCCCGGGACTGGGTGGAGGTCGAGCTGGACCTGGGTGATGGGCGCAAGCGGTACACCCGGGAGACCAACGTCATGCCCAACTGGGCCGGCTCGTGCTGGTACGAGCTGCGCTACCTGGACCCGCAGAACGAGAAGTCCATCGTGGACCCCGAGAACGAGCGGTACTGGCTGGGTCCACGCTCCACATCCGACAGTGGCGGGGTGGACCTGTACGTTGGCGGGGCCGAGCACGCCGTGCTGCACCTGCTGTATGCGCGCTTCTGGCACAAGGTGTTGTACGACCTGGGCCACATCAGCTCGCACGAGCCGTTCCGCCGGCTGTTCAACCAGGGCTACATCCAGGCGTACGCGTACACCGATGAGCGGGGCGCCTACGTACCTGCCGCCGAGGTCGCCGAGACCGGCGGTGGCTATGCGTGGCACGGCAAACCGGTGCGGCGCGAGTACGGCAAGATGGGCAAGTCGCTGAAGAACGTCGTGACGCCGGACGAGATGTGTGCGGTATATGGCGCGGACACCTTCCGGGTCTACGAGATGTCGATGGGGCCGCTGGAGGTCAACCGGCCCTGGGAGACCCGGGCGGTGGTCGGCGCGCAGCGGTTCCTGCAACGGGTCTGGCGCTCCATTGTGGACGAGCAGACCGGCGAGCTGCGCGTGGTCGACGAGCCGGCCGACGAGCAGAGCCGGCGCCTGCTGCACCGCGTCATCGACGGCGTCCGTGCCGATATGGAGCCGCTGCGGTTCAACACGGCGGTCGCGAAGCTGATCGAGCTGACCAACCGGATCACTGCCGTCGGCGGTACCGGTACCCCGCGCGAGGTGGCCGAGCCGCTGGTGCTGATGGTGGCGCCCTTCGCCCCGCACATCGCCGAGGAACTGTGGCACCGGATGGGGCACTCCGGCTCGCTGGCGTACGCGGACTTCCCGGTCGCCGATCCGGCGCTGCTGGTCGCCGAGTCGGTGACGTATCCGGTACAGGTGGGTGGCAAGGTACGCGCCCGGGTGGAGGTACCGGCGGACGCGGCCGAGGAGGCGGTACGCGAGGCGGCGCTGGCGGCGGTCGCCGAGCATCTGGCCGGCCGGGAGCCGCGCAAGACGATCGTGGTACCCGGCCGGATGGTCAGCATCGTCGTGTAGTTGCGGGTACCTCGGCGCCGTGCTGTCCAGCGAGTTGACGCGCAAGGCACGCCGCGACGCATGGATTTGATCACCTTATGTCGATATATTAGGGCGATCAGACGCGACGCCGCGGTTACGGAGGATCCCACATGGTTGCCGAGCAGGCGCCGATCTCTTACCCCTTCCCAGCCTCACCCACCATCTACCATCCGGCGCCCGAACTGCGCGCGCTGCTGGACAGCCGGCCGGTGGCGCCGGTCAGCATGCCCGACGGAAAGACGGCATGGCTGGTCACCCGCAACGCTGACGTGCGCCAGGTTCTCGTCGACCCGCGGTTCAGCCGGGCCGCTGCGTCGGCGCCCGAAGCGGCGCAGACCGAGCTGAGTGAGCTGGTGGGGGAGAGCGTGCTCGGACTCGACCCGCCGGAGCACACACGGATTCGCAGCCTGGTCGCCAAGGCGTTCACGGCGCGACGGGTCGAGCAGCTGCGCCCGCGTGTGGTGGCGCTGGTCGACGACCTGCTCGACAAGCTCGAAGCCGCGCCACGCCCGGTCGACCTGGTGGAGAACTTCTCGCTGCCGCTGCCGGTACAGGTGATCTGCGAGATGATCGGCGTACCGCCGCAGGACCGGCCGGAGTTCCACGCCTGGTCGGATGCGATGCTGGGCGCCGGGGACGCGACCGAGGAGGAGAAGGCGGCCGCCATGCGCGGCATGTCCGACTACTTCGCCCAGCTCATCGCGGCGAAGCGGGCCCAACCGACCGACGACCTGATGAGCGCGTTGATCGCCGCCCGGGACGCGGACGACGACCGGCTCTCCGAACGCGAGCTGGTGATGCTCGGCATCGCGATGCTGATCGGCGGCCACGAGACCAGCGCCAACCAGATCAACCTGTGCCTGCTCACACTGCTGCACTACCCGGAGCAGATGAAGTGGCTGTCGGCCAACCTGGACAGCGTCGGGCAGGCGGTGGAGGAGATGATGCGCTTCATCCAGCTCGGCGAGGGTGGCGGGCTGCCGCGCATCGCCATGGAGGAGGTCGAACTGGGCGGCGTACGGTTGCCGGCCGGCTCGGCGGTACTGCCGGCGCTCGGGTTGGCCAACCGCGACCCGTCGGTATTCGAGGACCCGGACCGGTTCGACCTGTCCCGCAAGGCGAACCAGCACATGTCCTTCGGCGCCGGCGTCCACCACTGCCTCGGTGCGCAGCTGGCGCGGATGGAGATACAGGAGGCGCTGCGCGGGCTGCTCCGGCGACTACCGGGCATCCGGGTCAGCGTGCCCGACGATGAGCTGCGGTTCAAGCCGGGGATGGTGCTCCGGAGCCTTGAGACACTACCGGTGACCTGGTAGGAGCGTCCTATGTGGAGAGTTGCGGTCGGTCCGGCCTGTATCGGCTCGGCGAGCTGCGTCGCCCTGTCACCGGCCCTGTTCGCGCTCGGCGAGGACAAGCGCTCGCATCCGGTACGGGCCGAGATCGAACCGGACGGGGCGGCGCTCGACGCGGCATTTGCCTGCCCGGTCGAGGCGATCACCGTCACCGACCAGGAGACGGGTCGGGTGGTCAGCGAGTAGGGCGTTCAGTGGGCGGCCAGGTGTACCGCCGCCAGCCGCTCCGCGCGCAGTTGCTCGGGCCACGTGTCGTCCACCGGGTCCAGTGCCGGCCGGCCGGTCGCCCAGCAGAGCAGCAGGTCGGCCAGGGCCGGGTTGCGCGACAGTGCCGGCCCGTGCGAGTACGTGCCGAGCACGCTGCCCTGCCACGCCCCCTCACACAGCCCGTCGTTGCCCACCCCGGCGCTGACTGTCGCGAGTGGACGGACATCCGGGCCGAGGTGGGTGCGCCCGCCGTGGTTCTCGAAGCCGGTCAGCGTCGGCAGGCCGAGCGCTGCGTGGACCTCACCGGCCAGCTCGCCGACGGCCCGGCTCGGGCCCCGGTCCGACTCCAGGTCCAGCAGGCCGAGACCGCCGCACTTCTGGCCCTTGGCGAAGAAGGATCGGCCGAGCAGCTGGTACCCGGCGCAGACCGCGAAGACCGTAGCGCCCCGGTTGACCGCCGAGGCCAGGCCGCCATCGGCCGCCAGCCGCCGCGCCGCCAGCGCCTGCGGTCCGTCCTCACCACCGCCCAGCAGGTAGATATCCGCGTCGATCGGTACCGCATGGTCGGAGCGGACCTCGACCGCCTCTACCGCCAGGCCGCGCAGCGCTGCCCGGTACGCCAACACCAACAGGTTGCCCCGGTCGCCATAGGTGGAGAGCAGGTCCGGGTAGACCCAGGCGATACGCAGGGCGGAGTCGGGGGACGGCCGGCGAGGTACCCGGTCCAGCGATGTCCAGTCCGGCGTGGCCCGGTTCAGCGATGTCCAGTCAGGTGACACGATTCAGCTCCGTCCGGATGTCCTGGAAGGCCGTGTAGTTCGCGATGATCTCGAGCTGGCCCGGCGGCACCGTGGCGACCGCGGCGCGCAGACCGGGTACGTGCTCGAAGGGCACGCCGTTGACCGACAGCCGCACCGCAAGGTCGTGCGCCCGGTCCCCGGTGATCAACACCCGCCGGCCGCGCAGTGGGGAGAAGTCCACATCGAACAGCCACGAGGTGTCCAGGCCGTCCGGGCCGCGGGCGTTGACCGCCAGCAGGGTTGGCGCGTCGTCGGCCATGTCGAAGGCCTCCAGCCAGCCGGCCGGGTTCTTCGCCAGCAGCAGCCGCACCGCGCGACCGTCGCGCTGCACCCGGGCGTACCGGCCGGCGACCGAGGCCACCTCGGCCAGCCGGGGCAACGCGTCTGCCGGCGATACCCCGAAGTGGGCCGCGACTGCGAGTGCGGTGGCCGCGTTGGCCCTGTTGACCCGGCCCGGAAGCTCCAGCAGTACCTGGTGCCGCCCGCCGGTCGGGTCGACCACCGAGTCGCCGGTAATCGTCCACTGTGGACTCGGTCGGCAGAGGTCGCAGCCGGTACATCGCCAGTCCGCGTCCGGTGCCCCACCGCCGCCGGCGATCTGCGGCTCGCCCGCGCCGTCGGCGTCCGCGCGCTTGATCGCCCCGCCGCACTCGGGGCAGACCCAGGAGTCGTCGTACCAGCGCTGCCCGGCGCCGACCCAGGTGACTCTGGGGTGCCCGGCGGCGGCGAAGGTGACCAGCGGGTCGTCCGCGTTGGCGACGATCGTGATGGCCCGACCTTGCAGGGCATCGCGCCACAGCTGGGCCATCATCGCCACCTCCTTGGCCCGGTCCAGCTGATCCCGGGACAGGTTCAGCAGGGCCACCACCTCGGCACCCGTCTCGTCCAGTACCCGGCCGAGGTAGTGCTCATCCACCTCGAGTACGCCATACGGGGTGTCGCCGGCCCGGGCCAGTGCGGTGGTATGCCCAGCTGGCATGTTGGCGCCGTACGAGTTCGTGGCGACCGGGCCGAGTACACCGAGCGCCGCGGCGGTCAGCCGGGTGGTGGTGGTCTTCCCGTTGGTACCGGAGACCAACGCCATCCGCCGCCCACCGGCGAGGTGGGTGAGCAGAGCCGGGTCGATCATCATGCCGACCCGGCCGCCGATAACCGAGCCATCGCCCCGGCCGGCGATCCGGGACAGAGCGGCGACACCTCTGGTGACGGCCGCAGCGAGCGTAGTGCGCATCGTCTTCCTGCCCGACTTCCTGCCCATCGATGGTCAGAGGCCTGATGCCCCGATCCTTTCCTTTGAAACGGATTCGAATGTGTGGTGAGGCGTGGATTGGCGACTCAGGTAGCTTTTCGGCAACGGGTCGCGAGTTGGTCGGTCAGCCGGTCAGGGAAGCAACACCGCCAGGCTATTCGGCAAATCTCAGGGAAGTATGAGGTTTGCCGAGTTAGCGTCCGGGGCACGAGTTGCTAGCCTCAGCGGCCGAGCGGCTAGCCACAGCGGCGTGGATCCCCGCTCCGTGCTGCGGGCGTTGGCCGACCCTTGCCTCGCCGGGAGCGAGCGCATCCTCGGACGTCACCAAGGCGGGCAGCCGCTGGCCTGGTTGGCCCAACCGGAGAAGGCACCGCGTACCAACGCCATCGAGCGGCTCGCCGGCATTGACCATGCGCGGGTACCGGGTCGGCGGTACCCGGCTGGGCAATCAGCGACCGGCTGCGCGGCCGGCTGGCAGCGGGGACTGAGTGGGGCGGCTGGGTGCGCTCGGCCGCCGAGGCGGCCGGCCTGCCGTGACCGAGCTGCCCACCGCGCCGGGGCGTGTCTCCCGGGAGGGCCGTTGGTGGGCGTGGTCGCCGCCGCGCTCTACCCGGCCGCGACGTGTACAGCACCGGACTGCGCGACCGGCTGCTGTCTATAGTGGACAGTCCGGTCCGGATCGTGCCGTCCCGGTGGCTGGCCACCCGCCGGAGGTCACCTCGCTGGACGGCGAGGGCGATGGGCTACTGGGGGAGTACCTCGCCTGCAGCGAGGCGGCCCTCGCGCTGGCCGCTCCACTCTCCTCCACGGAGCCGCCCACGCCCCGCTGACTACCTGTCGATAGAAGCCGGATGCATGACATTCCGGGCACGTCTTTGGCTTACTGGATCTCGAACCACCGTTTGCCGAGTCGCGCCGTCTCCACTCCGCACCACCGATTCTGACCTGCGGATTCACCCACTCGGAGGGTCGACCGTCGCCCATTTCTCGTTGACGGTGGGGAGAAGTGGAGTACAGTGGGGGCCTGTGGCAGGACCGGGAGGCTCTGCCGGCCCGGGGGGTTCGGGAGGTTTGGGGGTGGGCCGCGATGTTCCTCGGCACCCACACTCCGCGCCTGGATGAAAAGGGCCGGCTGATCCTCCCCGCCCGATTCCGCGACGAGCTGGCGGGAGGTGTCGTGATCACCAAAGGGCAGGAACGTTGCCTGTACGTGTTCCCGGCGCCCGAGTTCCAGCGCATCGCGGAGGAACTGCAGAAGGCACCGGTGACCAACAAGGCCGCCAGGGCATACAGCCGGGTTTTCTTCGCCGGCGCGCACGACGAGGTCCCGGACCGGCAGGGCCGGGTGAGCATCCCGGCGCACCTGCGGGACTACGCCGCGCTCGACCGCGAACTCGTCGTGATCGGGGCGAGCACTCGGGTGGAGATCTGGGACAAGCAGTCCTGGGACAGCTACCTCAACGACAGCGAGGACGCCTTCGCCAGCATCGAAGAGGGGGTGCTGCCCGGCGGCCTGTGAGGCCGTCGCACACCTGCCGCCGTACCGCCCGGTCTCCAGCCGCTCGCATCGCTGGCACCTCTTCCCCGGTGCCAGGGAGGTAAGCGGATGGGGATCAGACGGTACGGCGGCGGCAACCAGGCATCCGGTGCGCGAACACCGGATGCCGCTGGCGCGGACAGGGGGTCGTCATGCGGGCCAGCCACACTCCGGTGCTCCTCGAGCGCTGTCTGACCCTGCTCGAGCCTGCTCTGGCCGAACCCGGGCAGGGCGGTCGGGACGCGGTACACGTGGACGCGACCCTCGGGCTGGGTGGGCACGCGGAGGCGGTACTGGCGGCGCACGCCCGGCTGGTCCTGGTCGGGTTCGACCGTGACCCGCAGGCGCTCGCACTGGCCGGGCGCCGGCTGGACCGGTACGCCGACCGCACCCACCTGGTGCACGCCGGATACGACAAGCTGCCCGCCGTACTGGATGGTCTCGGGTACGAGCGCATCGATGGGGCTCTCTTCGACCTCGGGGTCTCCTCGATGCAACTGGACGAACAGGAGCGTGGCTTCTCCTACGCCCGGGACACTCCACTGGACATGCGGATGGATCCGACCAGCGGACCCACCGCCGAACAGGTGGTCAACGAGTACGAGCCGGGGCAGCTGACCCGGGTGCTACGGGTCTACGGCGAGGAGCGGTTCGCCTCCCGGATCGTGGCGGCGATCGTACGGGAGCGGCACCGGGGCCGGATCACCTCCAGCGCGCGCCTGGCCGAACTGGTTCGCCAGTCGGTACCGGCGGCGACCAGGCGTACCGGCGGCCACCCGGCCAAGCGCACCTTCCAGGCGCTGCGGATCGAAGTCAACGGGGAGCTGGCGGCGCTCCAGTCCGGCCTGCCGGCCGCGTTGGACCGGCTCCGGCCGGGCGGGCGTGCGGTGGTCCTCTCGTACCACTCCCTGGAGGACCGGATCGTCAAGCAGGCGATGGCGCAGCGCGCGCGGTCCAGTGCGCCGCCGGACCTGCCGGTCGAGCCGGCCGGCAGCGCACCATCGCTGCGGCTGCTCACCCGCGGTGCCGAGACGGCGCCGGAGCAGGAGGTGGCGGCGAATCCGCGCGCGTCGTCGGTACGGCTGCGCGCGGCGGAACGGATCGACCCGGCCGGCGGTGGGGGCCGCGGCCGGAACCCTGCGATGGGTCAGCCGAGGCTCATCGCCAGACATGGCGAGCGCGAGGAGTGAGCCGCATGCGAGCCCCGCAGCTGCGAGCGAAAGCCAGACACGGAAAGGGAGAGGAGCGATGACGCACGCGACCGCGACGCGTGGCGCGAACGCCCTTCGCGACAGTCCGCGCGACACCACCACACCCTCCCGGCCGGCACCCGGCCGGGAGCAGCCGAGGCTGCGCGCCGCGCCGCCGGTACCGGTCGCCGCACCTCGAGCGCCCTTCGTGGCGCTGGTACTGGTCATGGTCGTCGCCGGGGTGGTGGGCATCCTGGTACTCAACACGAAGATCAACGAGAACGCCTTCCAGCTGACCAACCTCGAGGCGCAGCAGGTCACCCTCGACCAGCAGGAGCAGCAGCTCAACCAGCAACTGGCGGATCGGGAGTCGCCGAACAACCTGGCCGCGGAGGCGCTGAAGCTGGGCCTGGTACCGGCCGGGACGCCGGCGTTCATCCGGCTGCCTGACGGTCGGGTACTCGGGGTACCGCAGCCGGCCACCTCGGCGCCGAGCATCACCAGCCAGGCGGATACCCCATCGGCCGCGCCGTCCGGGCAGTGAGGGACCGGCATGGCCAACCCGCCGCGCGAACCGCGCCGCCGGCAGCCGCCCGACCCGACCGTGATCCCGTTCCGGT
>JAFMQQ010000648.1 GCA_017354595.1 Micromonosporaceae bacterium | reverse complement strand
ACGCGGGTACCGCCCTCGACTCCGGTGGTGTGCTGCGGTCGGCCGGTGGCCGGGTACTGGCCTGTACCGCGACCGGCGCCTCGGTGGCGCAGGCGCGTGCGGCGGCGTACCGGCTGGTCGGCGGCGTCGGGCTGGCCGGCGCACAGTACCGGCACGACATCGCACTCGCCGCGGCTACCTGATCGGGCGGCCGGAGATGGCCCGGGCGACGACCAGCCGCTGGATCTCCGAAGTGCCTTCGAAGATGGTGTATATCTTCGCGTCCCGGTACCACCGCTCGACCGGGTGGTCCCGGACGAACCCGGCCCCGCCCAGGATCTGCACCGCCTTCCCGGTCACCTCTACCGCCACCTCGCCGGCCTTGAGCTTGGACATCGAACCCTCGCCCGCGGCGAACGGCCGGTTGTTGCGCCCCATCCAGGCCGCCCGCCAGACCAGCAGCCGCGCCGCGTCGATCTCCATCCGCATGTCGGCGAGCGCGAACGCGATCGCCTGGTTGTCGACGATCGGCCGGCCGAACTGTTCCCGGCCCTTGGCGTACTCCAGCGCGTACTCGTACGCCGCCCGCGCGATGCCCAGCGCCTGCGCGCCGACGGTCGGCCGGGTCAGCTCGAAGGTGCGCATCGCGGCCTGCCCGCCAGAAGCCCGGTCGGATGCGCGCTGCCCGGCTCGGGCGCGGGCCAGCCGCTCCTCCAGCGCCTCCCGGCCGCCGAGCAGGCACCGCCCCGGTACCCGTACCTCGTCCAGGAAGACATCGGCCGTGTGCGAGGCACGCAGCCCCAGCTTGCGCAGCTTATTGCCACCGGCCAGTCCGGGAGTCCCCGGCGGTACCACGAAAGCGGCCTGCCCCCGCGCGCCCAGCTCCGGCTCTACCGACGCGGTCACCACATGTACACTGGCGATCCCGCCGTTGGTGGCGTAAGCCTTCTGTCCATTAAGGACCCACTCGTCGGTCGCCGCGTCGTACCGAGCCCGGGTGCGCATCGCGGCCACGTCCGAGCCGGCCTCCGGTTCGGTGCTGCAGAACGCCGCCACCTTCACCTCGGCCTGGTCGCCGAAGCAGAGCGGTACCCATTCCAGCAACTGTTCCTGGGTACCGGAGCCGTAGATCGCGGCGACCGCGAGTGCTGTGCCCATAATGGACAGTCCGATGCCGGCGTCGCCCCAGAACAGCTCTTCGCTGGCGAGGCAGAGGGACAGGCCGGTCGGGTCGGCCCAGGAGTTGGCGAGGAACTCGAAGCCGTACAGCCCGATCTTCGCCGCCTCAGCCAGTACCGGCCAGGGCGTCTGTTCCCGGGCGTCCCACTCGGCCGCGGCCGGGCGTACCACCTCCGCGGCGAAGCCGTGCACCCAGTCGCGCAGGTCCCGCTGCTCTTCCGAGAGGTCGAGCGAGAACTCGGACACGTGCCTACGCCTTGGGGATGTCGAACAGGTTGGCGATGTTGGCGGCCAGGCCCAGGTCCCCCTTGGCCTTCAACTTGCCGGTCATGAACATCATCACCGGGTTGCCGACGCCGGTGACCACCTTGAGGAACTCGACCGACCCGAGGGTCACGGTGAGCTTCGGGTCCCGCTCTGGCGCCGGTGAGAGGGTGCAGGTACCGTCCGCGATGACCAGCTCGTAGGTGTCCGTGCCGCCGTCCGGCCGGTCGCCGATGGCCCAGTGGATGACCGCGTTGGTCGAGCCGGCCCGGTCGGGACGGAACAGGGTCGGCATCCGGTCGAAGACCGCGTCCAGGATCCGTCCGCGGCTGTCGCTCTGCATGAGCTCCTTGATCTTCGAGTCCGGAGTGTTCTTCACGATCTGGGCGAACTGTTTGGGTTCGACCGAGGCGAAGTCGGTGGGGAAGTCGTCGGACATGGTCCCTCCACTGTGGACGTCCATGAAGGCAAGCTACTCCCGCGTAACCTTACTCAGGAGTAGGTATGCTGGCAAGGTGACGGTACCAGGGCCGCGGCGCCTCCCGCGGGCGATACGCGAGCAGCAGATGCTGGACGCGGCGGTGGCGGCCTTCTCGGCCAGCGGGTACCACGAGGCATCGATGGACGACATCGCGGCCAGGGCCGGGATCTCCAAGCCGATGGTCTACGCGTACCTCGGCAGCAAAGAGGAGTTGTTCCTCGCCTGCCTGCACCGGGAGGCGACCAGGCTGATCGAGGCGATGGTACGCAGCGCCGCCCCCGACCTGGCCCCCGAGGAGCAGTTGCTGCGCGGCCTGCGGTCCTTCTTCGGCTTCGTCGCCGAGCACCGGGCCGGTTGGCGGGTGCTGTACCGGCAGGCGCGCGGGCCGTTCGCCGCGGAGCTGGCGACCATCCGCAGCCGGATGGTCGAGGTCGCCGCCGGGCTGCTGCGCCGCGCCGGCGTGCCGGCCGGCCGGGATGTCACGGTGCTGGCCTACGCGCTGGTCGGCGCCTGCGAGTCGCTCGCCGACTGGCTGGTGGACAACGACGACGAGCCGGCCGGGGCGGTCGCTACCCGGCTGATGAACTTCGTCTGGCCCGGCGTGTCGCGGGAGGCCTCGCTGCTCTGACCCGGCTGTGCGTCCACAATGGACACAAGAGGTTTCAGGCGCCAAGCAGAGTCAGGCCGCAGACCGCCAGCATGTTGCCGGTCACCCCGGCCGAGCCCGGATTCGCGAGGTACGCCACCGCCTCGGCCACGTCCACCGGCAGCCCGCCCTGGCCCATGCTGTTCA
>JAFMQQ010000647.1 GCA_017354595.1 Micromonosporaceae bacterium | reverse complement strand
GCTGCCGCCGCCCTACCGAGCAGGATCTCGCCACCGCCGAGAGGATCTGATGATCCTGCGGCGCGGTTGGACCCGCCACCCGCCACACCACGGCATTGATCAGCAAGGTCACGATCATCAGGCCGCTTCGACCCGTTGGCTACGGGTCTTGCTCAGGGCAGTACCATCGCCGCAAGTACACGGCAAACCGCTGGCGATCGTGTACACAATCGACGGTCGGTCAGGGATTGGGCATTCATGAGCACCAGGTACGTCGCCATGCTGGTACTCGGCGACCACGGGCCGCTGCCTGACGAGGTTGCTGGGATTCGACTCGGCAGGCTACCGGTGACCAAGGCGTCGGGCCCGGCGGTCCTGGTGTACCCGAGGGACGCAGCCGACTGGTACCGCGGCGAGGTGCTGGGGGTGGCCGCTCACCTGTCGTCGGCGACCAACGACCGGGTGCTGTTCATCGACTACAACGACCAGGCGGATCAGTACCACGCCATCCTGTACGACGACGGAGTCATGGTCCGCGACTACGACGAGGACACCACGGTGATCCGCCGGTTGGTCCGGTTGGTCCGGCGGCGGGACCCGATCGAGGTGGCACTGGCGGAGCTGGAGCCAGGCAACTCGACGCGGCTGTACGGACACCTGCTGAACCTGGCGACTTACCACGACGTCCGTCCGACCGGCTGGCACCTGTATGTGGCCGACCTGCCCGAGGTCATCGGGTTGGTTGGATCGCAGGACCTCGACCTCGTCCGGCGGGTTGTGGACACGGCGGACACACGGTTGCCAGACGCGATACAGCAAGCGCTGGGCATGATCGTGGACGGCAGCTACACAGCCCCCGATCCCGACGCCATGTCGGACGATGGCTACGCGGTTCTGCAGCGGATCGAGCGCGCGTTCGAGCAGCTGTGTCGATACAGCAGTGTGGCTCGTGCGACGGTGAAAGGTTGGAGTCACGAGGAGGAGACGCCGCTGCTGTCCGAGGTTGTGCCGCTGGGCGGCTCGCACCAGGTGCCGATTCCGCGGTTGGGGACGTTGTACCTCGCCTGGCACCCACCGCAACAGGCCGCCCACTACCGCGACGGATTCACCGCCGTGCGGGCCAGCGGCTCCTACAGCCCGGTGTTCCTGGCCGCCGAGGAGCTGGACAGCCTCATCGACGTCCTCAACACGGCGGTCACCTCGCGGCGCGGTGTTCTAATCTTCAACGAATCCAACGATTTCGAGGCCGACGAAGACTGAAGGCGTGACAGTCGCGGGCGAACACTCAGCGCAGGCCGCAGGCAGGAACATTTCGCGATCGCGTCGAGGTTGGCCGCGGTGATGAAGGCTACCTTGCCCGCGATGTCTTCCATCCACGTTCGACTGTACGCCGCCCGGCGAGGCAGGTGACGCGGCGGTAGAGGCGCTCATCTGGCCCGGTGCCCCGGCCCGTACGGCTGGTCGCCCGCGAACCGCGCGGCTGTTGGCTGCGGCGCAGTACGCGGCATCCATCGGACTCGACGTATAGCTCCGCCCCGAGCCGTGGAACGCCACGCCGAACCGGACGCTGCGCTACGTCACCGAGGTTGCCGACGCGGCCGAACCGCTGTTCCAGCGCTGGCCGGACCGGCTGACCGGATCAAGGCTAAGCCGATACCACCGACGACGTGCTGCTACGCCACGGCGGGCGCTGTTGGTCTGTTCGTGCCTGGCCTGCTCGACATCGATAGTTATATGTGTCGCTCGGCTGCGGGGTGCGTCTCCGGCTACCATCCGTCTGGCGGTCCACCGGGAGGATGGAGCGGAGGGAGCCACGATGCGTGAAGGCGTGGCACTGGCCGGGCGCTACCGGCTGCGGGAGCGGATCGGCGCCGGTGGCATGGGTGAGGTGTGGCGGGCCACGGACGAGCTGCTCGGGCGTACCGTCGCGGTCAAGGTCGTGCTGCCGTGGCTATGCGCCGAGTCCGACTACGGCCGGAGGTTTCTGGTCGAGGCGCAGGCGATAGCCCGGGTGCACCATCCGGGCGTGGTCGCCATCCATGACTTCGGCGAGGCCCAAGACCCCGATGCCGGGCGGCACGAGGTCGATGCCACCACGGTCGCGTACCTGGTGATGGAGTACGTCCACGGGGAGCCGCTGTCCCAGCGGCTGCGGCGCGATGGCCGGTTGTCCCCGGCGACCACCATGAGCCTGGTCGGCCAGACCGCGCAGGCGCTGCAGGCGGTACACGACCACGGCATCGTGCACCGCGATATCAAACCCGCCAACCTCCTGGTCCGCACCGACGGGAGCATCGCGCTGGTCGACTTCGGTATCGCTCTCGCGGCCAGTGGCCCGGCGCTGACCCAGCCGGGAATGGTTGTCGGTACACCGACCTACGCAGCCCCGGAGCAACTGCTGGGCAAGGCGGCCTCGGCCCGCAGCGACGTGTACGCGCTCGGGCTGGTCGCTTACGAATGCCTCAGCGGGCACACGGCCTTTGCCGGCGAGGGATCCTTCGCCGCGGCCGAGCAGCGCACCCGGTATACCCCGCCACCGCTGCCGGATGACGTACCGCCACAGGTCGCGGCCGTGGTATCGCGGGCGCTGGCGATCGACCCCGCGCAACGCTGGCAGACCGCCTCGCAGTACGGCATCGCGGCCCAGCAGGCCGTCCGCGGCGCCGGCCAGGTCGCCAGCGAGTCGTACACCGCCGGCCCGCCCGGCCAGGGCCCGC
>JAFMQQ010000646.1 GCA_017354595.1 Micromonosporaceae bacterium | reverse complement strand
GCGGACATGTTGTCCCGGTGGTCCGGCGACTTCATCTGCGTCTGCGCCGGACCGAGCCACGAGGCGATGCTCGCCGCACACGGCTCGGGTACGGTCGCGATGTCGCGCCGGGACGGCGACACCGTACTCAACGTCGATGTGGGTGGCGGTACCACCAAGCTCGCGCTGGTGGAGTCGGGCACGGTCAGCCGGGTGGCGGCGTTCAGCGTGGGCGCCCGCCTGGTCGCCTTCGACTCCCGGGCCGAGGTGACCCGCATCGAGCCACCGGCCCTGACCTTCGCCACCGCGACCGGCGTCGATCTGCGCCTCGGCCGGCCGATCAGCGCAAGCGATGTCGATCGCCTCGCGGCCTCGATGGCCGACGTGGTCATCTCCGCCATCACCGGTACCGGTGACGGCATGCTGGCCCGGCTCATGCTCACGCCGTACCGGCCCGACCCGCCGCGCTTCGACCGGTTGGTCTTCTCCGGGGGTGTCTCCGAGTACATCGACGGCCGGGACGCCACATCCTACGGCGACCTCGGCCCGGCGCTCGGCGCGCAGTTGCGCCAGCGGCTGGACGCGACCGGCCTGGCCGCGGTGGCGGTACCCGCCCCGCAGGGCATCCGGGCGACCGTGCTCGGCGCGAGCCAGTTCACTCTCCAGCCCAGCGGGCAGACCTGCTACGTCCCGGACCAGGGCGCGCTGCCGGTACGCAGCCTTCCGGTCGTGCGGGTGGTGGCCGGCCCGGATCGGGAGCTGCACCAGGATCTGCTGTCCGCGCTACGGGTACGCGACCTCGACCTCAGCGAACCCGTTGCGATCGCGGTCGCCTTTGCCGGAGCGCGCGACTATGCCGCGCTGCGCCGGTGCGCCGAGGCGCTGGTACGGGCCGCCGCGGGCCGGCCGCTGGTGGTGGTACTCAAGGACGATCTGGCACACGCGCTGGGCCGCATCATCCGCTCCGAGCTGCACCACCGGGGCCACCTCGTCGTGATCGACGGTATCGACGTCGGCGAACTCGACTACCTCGACATCGGCCGGCCGGTGGGTGCCACCCGGTCATTCCCGGTCACCGTCAAGTCGCTCACCATGCCCCTACTCGTCGAACAGGAGAGCCATGTCTGAACCGTCGCTGCGCACGAACTTCGTCTACGACGAGTGGATGGAGGCCCAGCAGCTACCCATCTACCGGGGTCACTTCGTACCGGACATGCGGACCATCAAGCTCGGCCGGTGGGAGCAGCGCGGCTGTGACGCCGCGTTCGTACAACTCAGCGGCCAGGAGGGGGTCAGCGAGGCGCGCATCAGCGAGGTACCGCCGGGCGAAACCCTCCCGCCGTACCAGCTGGCGGTCGACGAGATGATCTACGTGATCAGCGGATCCGGTGCGACCAACGTGTGGCCCAATGGCGAGCGGCCGGACGACGCGCACCAGTTCGAGTGGAGTGACAAGGCGCTGTTCCTGATTCCGGGCAACCACTACCGGCGGTTCAGCAACCTCGCCGGCGACCGGCCGGTGCGCCTGCTGCACTACACGTATCTACCGCTGGCAATGTCGATCGTGCCCGATCCTGACTTCTTCTTCGACAACCCGTACCGGCCGAAGCCCGCCGAGGCGTCGGTCTTCTCCGACGCGAAGCTCATCACCGGCGGCCAGGGACTTCGCTGGATCAGCGGTCGCAAGGGGGACGTCGCGTACTGGTACGGCAACTTCTTCCCGGACATGAGTGCCTGGTCGCGGCTGGACTCGAACGCCGCCCGGGGCGCCGGCGGGCGCAGCGTGCGGATCCAGTTCGCGAACTCCGACATGAGCTGCCACATGTCGGTCTTCGACGCGATGACCTACAAGAAGGCACACCGGCATGGCCCGGGACGGGTCATCGTCATCCCGAACGGCGAGGGGTACTCCACGCTGTGGTTGGAGGGCCAGCAGCCGTACGTGGTGCCGTGGCAGGAGGCGGCGTTGTTCGTGCCACCCGACCGGTGGTTCCACCAGCACTTCAACCTGGGCGCCGAGCCGGCGCGGTACCTCGCACTGCACCCGCCGATGCAGTTCCACGGCTACGCCGAACGCGAAGAGGACCGCAAGCGCGACCAGATCGAGTACCCCGACGAACGCCCGGAGGTACGGGAACGGTTCGAGCGCGAACTGGCCAAGCGCGGCCTGCGCAGTGTCATGCCGGAGGAGGCGTACGCCAGCTCGAAGGATGCCTGGGCCGCCTCCTGACCGGCCGGCTCAGGTCAGCGGTTCGCCGCGTTCCAGCGCCGCGATCTGGTCGATCCGGCGCTGGTGCCGGCCGCCCTTGAACGCGGTGGCGAACCACAGGTCGACCAGTTCCTCGGCCAGCTCCGGCGCGAGTACCTTGGCGCCGACCACGATGATGTTGGCGTCGTTGTTCGCCCGGGATATCTGCGTGGTGAACCGGTCGTGGCACAGCCCGGCGCGGATGCCGCGTACCTTGTTGCAGGCGATCGTCTCGCCCATCCCGCTGCCACCGATGACGACTCCGCGGTCGGCGCGCCCGTCCGCGACCCGCTGGCAGACCTCGGCGCACAGCGGTGGATAGTCCACCACCGGCCCGTCCGGGTCGTGCGCCCCGCGGTCGTCCACCTGGTGGCCCTGCGCGGCGAGCCTGGCGATCAGCCGCGTCTTCAGCGCGATCCCGTTGTGATCGGCCGCGATCGCGATCCGCATGCGGTACTCCTTCCGCTCTCGCC
>JAFMQQ010000140.1 GCA_017354595.1 Micromonosporaceae bacterium | reverse complement strand
CGGTCGGGCCGAGGCCGCGGTGCGGCTGGGCGATGCCGGCCGGTTCGGCACCGCGGTCGGGCGCAGCCGGGGCAGGTCAAGACCGATCTGCGGTACCGACGCGGAGGCCGTCACCGGCACCGGCTGTACCGGCCGGGGCGCCGAGGTCGGGTCGGGCGTGGGCGCCGCCCAGCCGGGGGTCTGCCGGGCCTGTTCGGGCCGGCGCTGCTCCTCCGCCGCCCGGATCCGCCCGGCCAGCTCGACCAGGCTCACGCTGGCCACCACGATCAACCCGTCGACCGAGATCGGCAGCAGTACCGCCGAGGTGTGGGCCTCGCCGTAGCGCGCGGCTACGCCGGCCATGTGCCAGTAGGAGACCCAGGCCGCGATACCGGCGATGGCCGCGGTGGCGAGTAGCCGGGCACCGGCCAGGCTCCGGCGGTGCATCGGTACCCGGGAGATCAGCTCGATCGTCACCAGTAGCGAGATCGGCGGCCAGGCCGCGATCGTCTGGCTGATCGGGTTGGGCAGGGCGTGCAGGATGTTGGCGCCGACCGAGGCGGCCACCCCGAGGGCCAGGGTGGCGCGGACCGCCCAACGGACTCGGTGTAGTGCTGCCAGGTGCACGTGCTCTCTCCTCGCGTGCTGGGATCTGCCGGGGTCCATCCTCGTGGTACGGGCCCGGCCGGGAGCAAGGGATTTGCCGGCGTGTCGCAGAAAGGATCAAAGATGGCATGGCGGTCGTTACCCAGCGCCGCCTTATCCGCCGCAAGGCGTACTCGTTCGGCCAGATAGCGGTCAGAATGGTTGTCGTAGTTGGGCGCGCCTGCCGCGTCAGCCACCTGGTAACGATCGCGCGACGAGTGGGGAAGGAGGGAGTTGAACCCTCACGCCCTTTCGGGCACACGGACCTGAACCGTGCGCGTCTGCCATTCCGCCACTTCCCCGAAGCCCCGCCCGGCAGCGCTGTGGAAGAGTAACACGGTTCCCCCGATCGGTGCGCGTGCGTGCGTGCGGTGTCCAGATACCATCAGACCTCGTAACCCGAGGAGGAGCCGGTGAGTGTCCTGCAGCGCTTCGAGAAGCGTCTAGAAGGCCTGGTTGAGGGGGCCTTTGCGAAGGTCTTCAAGGGTGTGGTCCACCCTGTGGAGATCCTCAACGCCATGCAACGGGAGGCGGAGGCGCATAAGGCGATCCTTGCCGGCGGGCGCACCCTGGTCCCCAACCGGTACGTGATCGACCTGTCTCCATACGACCACAGCCGGCTGGCGCCGTACGCGGCCGCGCTCGCCCAGGAACTCGCCCAATCGCAGGCCGAGTTCATCGGCGAGCAGAGCTGGACGGTGTACGGCGACGTGATCGTCGAGATCGAGCGGGGGGACGGACTCGACACCGGTATGTTCCGGGTCACCGCCGAGGTGTACACCGGCGGGGACGGCGCACCGCAGTCGTACGAGCAGCCGCCACCGCCGGCCTACCCGCCGTACGACCAGCAGCAGGGGTACGCCGGCCCGCCCGGCCCACCACCGCAGGGCGGCCCCGGCGCCCGGGGCGTACGGCTGATGGCCAACGATGGCCGGACCTACCCGCTGTCCATCGGGTCGACCGTGATCGGCCGCGGCGACCAGGCCAACCTGCGCCTGCCCGACGTGGGCATCTCCCGCCGGCACGCCCGGCTCGACTTCGACGGGGCCCAGGTGGTCCTCACCGATCTCGGCTCGACCAACGGGACCATGGTCAACGGCCAGCGCGTCTCGGCGGTCGCACTCAACCCGGGAGACATGATCCAGATCGGAACCACGACCCTCACGTTCCGCGTGGACGGCTAGGCAACCTTGCCTCAGGAACTAGTTCTCACCGTCGCCCGGATCGGCTTCCTCGTCCTACTGTGGATCTTCGTGTTCACCGTGGTCGGGGTGATCCGTAGGGACCTGTTCGCCGGTGCCAGATCCCGGATCGTCGCCGCGCCACGGGGGCTCGGCTCGACCGCGGTCGGTGCCGGCGCGACCCGGGGGAAGCGGGGCCGGGCGGCGCACCAGCTGGTGGTCACCGCGGGCTCGCTCGCCGGTACCCGGATCACCCTGGCGGAACAGCCGATCACGATCGGGCGGGCTGAGGACTCGACCCTGGTGATCACCGACGACTACGCCTCGGCCCGACATGCTCGACTTGTCCCCCGGGGGGGACAATGGCTGCTCGAGGATCTAGGTTCCACCAACGGGACCTATCTCGACCGAAGCAAGGTCAACGGCCCCACACCCGTACCCCTCGGCGTGCCGATCCGGATCGGCCGCACGGCCCTTGAGTTGCGACCATGACCCTGACCCTCCGCTACGCGGCCCGCAGTGACCGCGGTCTGATCCGAGACGGGAACCAGGACTCCGTCTACGCCGGACCGCGGCTGCTCGCCGTCGCCGACGGCATGGGCGGCATGGCCGCCGGTGACGTGGCGAGCAACATCGTCATCGCGGCCATGGCGCCGCTGGACGAGGACGTACCCGGTGACGCCCTCATTGACAATCTCCGATCGGCCGTGGAGTCTGCGAACCAGCAGCTGCGCGACGCGGTCGACGCCAACCCCGCGATGGAGGGGATGGGCACCACGCTGACCGCGATGCTCTTCTCGGGCAGCAAGTTCGGCATGGTGCACATCGGTGACTCCCGCGCATACCTGCTGCGCGACGGCGAGTTCGTCCAGGTGACCAAGGACGACACGTACGTCCAGATGTTGGTGGACGAAGGGCGGATCAGCCCGGAGGAGGCCAGCAGCCACCCGCAGCGCTCCCTGCTGACCCGGGCGCTGGACGGCCGGGACATCGACCCCGAGTACCGCGTCCGCCCGGCCGTACCGGGTGACCGGTACCTCATCTGCAGCGATGGCCTGACCGCCGTGGTCAGCACCGACACGATCGCTGAGACGATGCGGGAGTACGTCGACCCGGCACAGTGCGTGGAACGGTTGGTCCAGCTGGCGTTGCGCGGCGGCGGGCCGGACAACGTGACCGTGATCATCGCCGATGTCACCGACGACGACATCATGGAGCAGCGTCCCGTGGTCGGCGGCGCCGCCGCCCGCGACCGCGGCCTGGCACCGACGGTCGAGGGCTCCACCCCCGCCTCCCGGGCCTCGGCGCTTTCGGCGCCACGGCCGCCGCTGCCCGAGAACCCGCCGGAGGAGGAGCATGACCGGCCGAAGCGGCACCCGCTGCGTACCAGCCTGTTGGTGCTGATCCTGCTGGCGCTGATCGGCGGTGGCCTGTGGTACGGCTGGCGGCTGACCCAGTCGCAGTACTACATCGGTGCCACCCCGGACGGCGCCGTGGTGATCTTCCGCGGTATCCCCGGCCAGATCGCCGGCGTACATCTGTCCAATGTGTACAGCCGGCCGACGACGCCGGTCCGGTTGGACGACCTGACGAAGGTCGCCCAGGATCGGGTCCGGCAGGGCAGCATCCAGGCCAACACGGCGGCCGACGCGCAACGCAAGCTTGACGAGCTGCTCAACCCGGCCAACGGCAACCTGGCCTGCCCGTCGCCATCGCTCAGCCCGTCGGCCAGCCTGAGCGGCAGTCCCAGTACTTCGGGCAGCGGACCGCCGAAGACCACTGCCTCGCCCGCACCGACCCCCAGCGGCCCACAAGCCTCCCCGTCCAGCTCACCGCAGGTAAGCCAGCAACCCGCCGGATGCCGATAGAGCCAGAGGATCGCCGATCGTGACCGCGGCCACCGAGCAACCCGTGTCGCCCGTACCGTCCGGGTCGGCACAGCGCCGCGTGCCCACCCGGCGCAATGCCGAGTTGCTCCTGCTGCTGCTGGCGATGGTGCTGGTCACCGTCTTCTCGGCGGCCGTGGAGGAGGGGCTGACCGGCGGTGTCAGCCCGGATTTCTGGGTACCGCCGCTGCTGCTGACCCTGGTGTTCCTGGTCGCGCATATCGCGGTCCGGATCCTGACGCCGTACGCCGATCCGGCGATCCTGCCCTGCGTCGCGTTGCTGAACGGCATCGGGGTGAGCTTCCTGCGCCGGCTGGACCTCGGTCGCCAACCGGCGGCACAGCGGGCCAACTACTCGTCCTTCGCCGGTGACGGGTTCCACCAGTTCACCTGGACGATCATCGCGATCGTGGTGGCGATCGTCGCGCTGGTCATCATCCGCGATCACCGGACGCTGTCGCGCTACGCGTACACGCTCGGCTTCGCCGGTATCGTGCTGGTGCTGATTCCGGCGGTACTGCCGGGCAGGTTCTCCGAGATCAACGGCGCCAAGCTGTGGATCCGGGTGGGTGGCTTCCAGATCCAGCCGGGTGAGTTCGCCAAGCTGCTGCTGCTCTCCTTCTTCGCCTACTACCTGGTACGCAAGCGCGAAGTGCTGTCGCTGGCCAGCAAGCGGATCCTCGGTATCGACTTCCCCCGCGCCCGGGATCTGGGCCCGGTACTGGTGGTGTGGGGGCTGAGCCTGATGGTGTTGGTCGTCGAGAAGGACCTCGGCACCTCGCTGATGTACTTCGGCATGTTCGTCGCCACGCTCTATGTGGCGACCGAGCGGGTCAGCTGGCTGATCATCGGCCTGCTGCTCTTCTTCGGCGGTACCTTCCTCGCCAACGTGCTCGGTGCCACGGTCGGTGGCCCGTTCGCCAACTTCCACCAGCGGGTCGAGATCTGGCTCAACCCGTTCGACCCGAAGCTCGTCAATACCACCGGCTACCAACTGGTGCAGTCGCTGCTCGGCCTCGGTACCGGGGGTCTGTTCGGCTCCGGCCCGGGCGTCGGAAACCCGTCGAAGGTGCCGTTCGTCAAGAACGACTTCATCTTCGCCGGCATCGGCGAGGAGATCGGCCTGTTCGGCCTGACCGCTCTGCTCCTGGTGTACCTGGTCTTCGTCGAGCGCGGGCTGCGTACCGCGATCGCGGTGCGGGACTCGTTCGGCAAGCTGCTCGCGGGCGGGCTCGCCTTCACCTTCGCGCTGCAGGTCTTCGTCATGGTGGGCGGCGTGACCAAGCTGATCCCGCTGACCGGGCAGACCACGCCGTTCATGTCCGCCGGCGGCTCCTCGCTGATGGCCAACTGGCTGTTGGCCGCGATGATCCTGCGGATCTCCGACAGCGCCCGGCGGCCGGTGGTCGAGGCTCCCGCCGCCGCCGCCCCGAAGCTCTCCGGCCTGGCCACGGAGGTGGTGAGACCGTGAACGCGCCGCTGCGGCGGGTCGGCGTGGTGGTGCTGATCCTGTTCGCTCTGCTGTTCATCAACCTCAACTGGGTGCAGGGCTACAAGGCCAACGCGTACCGGAACGACCCGCATAACGGCCGGGTCCTGCTCAGCGAGTACCAGCGCGAGCGGGGGCGGATCCTGCTCGCCGGTGGCGAGGTCGCCGCGCAGAGCGTGGCCACCACGGACAACCTGAAGTACCAGCGCCGGTACCCGCTCGGGGCGGCCTACGCCCAGGTGGTCGGGTACAAGCCGGTTACCGGGGCGGCGACCGGGATCGAGCGCGCGGAGAATGACTTTCTCGCCGGTACCGCCGACTCGCTGTTCACCGAGCGGGTCAAGGACCTGTTCACCGGCAACAGGACGCCGGGTGGCAACGTGCTGCTGACCATCGACAAGAAGGTCCAGGACGCGGCGTACAACGGGTTGCTCACCAACCAGAAGGGGGTCACCTCCGGCGCCGCGGTGGCGTTGGACCCCAAGACCGGCAAGATCCTGGCACTGACCTCGATCCCGAGCTTCGACCCGAACCCGTTGGTCAGCCACGACACCACGGCAGCGGGCGCGGCCTACACCCGGGCCAACTCGGCGGCCGGCAACCCGTTGCTACTCAAGGCGACCGGGGACGTGTACCCGCCGGCCTCGACGATGAAGGTGATCATCTCGGCCGCGGCGCTGAGCAGCGGGCAGTACACGCCGCAGACACCGATCCCGGCGACCAACTCGTACTCGCCGATCCCGGGCAGCGGCCACCCGATCACCAACTCCAGCCCGAACACCTGCCCGCAGCCCACCCTGACGCTGCTGGAGGCGCTGACGGTCTCGTGCAACACGGCATTCGCCCGGCTCGGCGTCACGCTCGGCGCGGATCAGGTGACCTCGATGGCCCAGGCGTTCGGCTTCGAGGATGGCGGTCTGACGATCACCGGTACCGACAACCAGAGCATGCCGGTGGCGGCGAGCCACACCGGCGACCTGTCCGACAAGAACTTCCTCGCCCAGTCCAGCATCGGGCAGTACAACGTTCGAGAGTCGCCGATGCAGAACGCGCTGATCGCGGCGACGATCGCCAACGGCGGGGTACAGATGCGGCCGTACCTGGTCGACAAGCTGCAGGCGCCGGACCTGAACATCATCTCGACCACCCAGCCGAAGACGCTGCGTACGCCGATCCAACCGCAGGTGGCCGCGCAACTGCAGGACATGATGGTGAGCGTCGTGCAGAACGGTACGGGTCAGAACGCCCAGATCCCCGGATACCGGGTCGGCGGAAAGACCGGAACGGCACAGAATGGGGAGGGTGCCGACGCCCACGGCTGGTTCATTGGGTGGGCAATGAAGGACAACCAACCGATCGTCGCGGTCTGCGTGTTCCTGCAGCAGGCCGGCCCGGGTGGCAGCGCCGAGGCCGCCCGGATCGGCGGCAACATCATGCAAGCGGCGATCTCGGAAAAGGGACCCAACTGATGGTGAGCGCGGGTGCGGTGCTCGGCGGGCGGTACAGGCTCGACGAGCGGATCGCCGGCGGGGGCATGGGCGACGTGTGGCGCGGCACGGACGAGGTGCTCGGCCGTACCGTCGCGGTGAAGATCCTGCTGCCCGCCCTGCTTGAGGAGCCCGGCTTCGCCGAGCGCTTCCGGGGCGAGGCGCGCACGATGGCGACCATCAACCACCCCGGCGTGGTCGATGTCTACGACTACGGCTCCGACGCGACGGTCGGCGCCTACCTGGTGATGGAGTACGTCGAGGGCGACGCGCTGTCCCGGACGCTGTCCCGGGTGGGTCGGCTGACCCCGGGCCGGACCATGGCGCTGGTGGCACAGGCGGCCGAGGCGCTGCAGGCGGCACACGACAAGGGGATCGTGCACCGCGACGTCAAACCGGGCAACCTGCTGGTACGCCCGAACGGCACGCTGGTGCTCACCGACTTCGGTATCGCCCGGTCGGCGGTGGTGGGTCAGCTCACCCAGCCCGGCTCGGTGCTGGGTACCGCCTCGTACATCTCACCCGAGCAGGCCTCGGGTGGCACCGCCACGCCGCTGTCCGACGTGTACGCGCTGGGTGTGGTGGCGTACCAGTGCCTGGCCGGCCGGCGCCCGTTCGAGGGCGACAACCCGGTCGAGATCGCCATGAAGCACGTACGGGACCAGGTACCGCCGCTGCCGACCGATACCCCGCCGGCGGTCCGCGGGATCGTGGAGCGGACGCTGGCGAAGGATCCCGCCGGGCGCTTCCCGAGCGCCGCCGCCCTGGCCAGGACGGCCCGGCAGGTGGCCGGATCGCTCTCCGGCGGTACCGGCGCGGCGGGTGCCGCGCTGCCGC
>JAFMQQ010000645.1 GCA_017354595.1 Micromonosporaceae bacterium | reverse complement strand
GGAGCCGGCGCCGGCCGGGCCGTGGGCACGATGGGGCACCCGATCGTGTACGGCACCTTCTGCCTCACCGGCATGTGCATCGCACTGGGCCTGCGCGGGCGGCTGTGGCAGGTACCGTTCGCGGCCGGCGCGGTGGGCATGCTGCTCTCCGGGTCGCGCAGCGCGTGGTTCGGTATCGCCGCCGCGCTCGCGGTCTGGTACCTCGCCCAGCGCCGCAAGCTCACCCGGCGCGGCCTGTACCTGCTGGCCGGCTTCGCCGCCGTGCTGGGCGGGCTGGCCGCCTTCGGCCCGCCGCCGGTGCGGGCCGCGCTCGGTATCCTCACCTCGCGGCTGTCCAACCTCACCGGCTCGGCGTCCGCCACCGCCCGGTACCGGCGGATGGAGGCGGCCTGGTCCGGGATCGGGGACAACGTGGTGAACGTCCTGGCCGGGCGCGGAGCCGGGGCGCATGTGCGGTTCTTCCAGCAGGCAGGTATCGGTGACTATCTGGCCCAGACGTTCGACAACAGCTACCTCACGCTCTGGTACGACTTCGGGGTCGGCGCGCTCGCGGTGCTGGTGGCCGCCATGGGGCTGCTGTTCGTCAGGTACGGCACCGTGACGGTACGCATGCTCGTCCTCGGGTTCGCGGTGCAGATCTGGTTCTTCGACTTCTACCTGTGGCCGGCGGCGGCCGGCACGCTGATCGTCGCGGTCGCCCTGGCCGCCGGCGCCCGCGCCGCACAGCATCGCGCCGAACAACATCGCGGCGCAGAGCAACGCCCGACCCGCGACCACCATCCGGCCGGCGATCACTCTCCCGCCGGCAGCGACGCACCGGAAGCGGCGCCGGCGTGACACCGACGCAGCCGGTACCGGACCCGGTGCCCGCCGGCGGCGGGTACCACCGGGCGGCCCGGCGGTTGCTGGTGTCCACACCCGGGCAGTGGCTGGGCGCGGTGCGCCGGTACCGGTGGATCGTGCTGATTCTGGCGCTGCTCTGCGGCGGCGGTGCGCTGCTCGGCTCGGCGGTACAGACGCCGCTGTACCGGGCGAGCGTGCAGCTGCTCTTCTCGCCCAACTTCCCGGCGCCGGATGTCGAGCAGCTGAACGCGGGCGCGAACTACGTCATCCAGCGGACCGCCGCGTACGCGCAGATCGCGGACAGCCCCGAGGTGGCCGCGGCGGTCATCGGCCGGCTGGGACTGCCCACAACGCCGGAAAACCTGGCCCGGCGGATCACCGTCACGCCCACCGCCGGCGCGGCGGTACTGGAGATCTCCGTGGTCGACCCGGACCCGGGCCGGGCGCGGGACATCGCCAACGCGATCGGCGATGTGTTCCCCGACTTCATCCAGCGGCTGGAGAAGCCGACCACGGGCGTGGTGTCTCCGGTCAAGGTGTCGGTCGCCCGCCGGGCAGTCACACCGTCCACACCGGACACTCCGCACACGGTCACCAACACGGGACTCGGGCTCGGGCTCGGACTCGGGCTCGGCGTGCTGGTGGCGGTGGTGCGGTACGCCGGGCAGCGGTTGGTACGCGACGGGAGCCACGCGGCGGAGCTGGCCGGGACGGCACTGTTGGGCGTACCCGCCGGACCGGGCGAGGTCGACCCGGCGCATCTGGCCGCACTGGCCGCCGGACCCGCCACCGAGGCGCTCCGCCAGGTGCGCACCGACCTGCTGGTGCACGCCGCGGGCCGGCGGTTGGAGAGCATCACGGTGGTCGGCGCGGTTGCGGGCGAGGCGATCGCGGCGGTGGTCACGATGCTCGGGCTGGCCTTCGTGCGGGCCGGGGACGCGGTCGTACTGGTCGACGGGGACCTGCGTAACCCGTTGCTGGACAAGGCTTTCGGGGTACCCGCCGGCACCGGCCTGGCCAACGTGCTGGGCCGGGAGGCCTCGCTGATCGACGTGATGCAGGAGTGGCGGCCGGACCTGCCGCTGTACCTACTGCCGGCCGGAGCGCCCGGGAGCGACCCCGGCGAGCAACTCATCCGATCGGCCGAGATGCTCGCCGTACTGGATGAGTTCCGGCGGGGCTCGGTGCTGGCCATCGTCGCCGCGCCGCCGGTGCTGACCGACGCCGAGGCGCTGGTGCTGGCGGACCGGACGGACGCGACGGTGCTGGTGGCGCGGGCCGGCCGGACCCCGGCCGATGCGTTGGCCACGGCCGCCGAGGCGCTGCGAAGCCAGCACACCTGCCTGCTCGGCGTCGTCGCGGTACGGTAGCCGACCGGCCGGCCTTTGCCGGATCATGGACAGCGACCTCGGCACGCCGACGCCGCGTCGGCGTTGGTACCCTGCGGCAAGTGAGCGCGCGAGCACAGCCGGGATGGGGACTGTGCGCGAGCGCGGGGCTGCCGCGGCGTCTGGACTGAGCGGAGGCAACGTGAGCGAGCAGGGAGACCAGGCGCGCCAGCAGGGCACGCCGGGCGCGTGGCCGCCGGAGGTTCTCGGTAACCAGCCGGAGGGTCAAGGGTTGCAGCCATGGTCGCCGGCACCGCCGCAGACCGTACCGCAGCCGTCCTCCGGGCCGCCCGCTCCGGGGCCACCCGGCCCCGTACCACCCGGCCCCGTACCACCCGGCCAGCCGGGTCCGGAGTTGTCCACTGAGGAGATACAGCAGCCGTGGTACCCGGCCGCCGGACAGCCAGCGCCGGGACAGCTCGCACCCGGACAGCCGGGCGCGGCCTTCGGCCCGCCACCGGCCGGACCGGGCGACTGGCC
>JAFMQQ010000139.1 GCA_017354595.1 Micromonosporaceae bacterium | reverse complement strand
CCGCCGGTCCCAGACGACCAGCGGGCAGCGCCGGCTCACCCAGCGCCGGCTCACCCAGCGCCGGTGGCCGCGCCGGCGTACCGCCTGAGGCACCGGCGTGGCACTGGTACTCGCGCTGGTGGTCGGTGCCACCGCGGTCTCGGCACTGGCGCGCCGGGTCTCGGTACCGCCGCCGATCGTTCTGGTCGCCGTCGGCATCCTGGTCAGCCTGGTACCCGGGCTGCCGCAGTACCACCTGGATCCCAATCTCGTGCTGGTCGGTTTCCTGCCGCCGCTGCTGTACGCCGAGGCGCTGGACACCAGCCTGCGCGACCTGAAGGCGAACCTGCGCCCGATCGCACTGCTGTCGGTCGGGCTGGTACTGGCCACCGCGCTCGCCGTCGGGTACGCCGCCCACCTGCTGGTACCCGGGCTGCCACTGGCCGCCGGGTTCGTGCTGGGCGCCATCGTCGCACCCACCGATGCGGTGGCGGCGGTGGCGATCGCGCACCGGCTCGGGCTGCCCCGGCGGCTGGTCACCATCCTGGAGGGCGAGAGCCTGCTCAACGATGCGACCGCGTTGGTGACGTACCGGATCGGGATCGCCGCGGTGCTCACCGGCGCCTTCTCGCCGGGGCAGGCGGTGCTGCGCTTCGGTCTGGTCAGCGTGGTCGGTGCGGGAGTCGGGCTGGCCGTCGGGTACGCGATCGTCTTCGTCCGCCGGCGCATCGACGATCCGCTGACCGAGAACGCCGTCTCACTGGTCACTCCGTTCGCGGCCTACCTGCTCGCCGAGGCGCTGCACGGCTCCGGTGTGCTGGCCGTGGTACTGACCGGTCTGGTGGTGGCGCGGGTGGCGCCGCTGATCGTCTCCAGCACCACCCGGCTACAGGGGCAGGCGGTCTGGGAGATGATCGCGTACCTGTTGCAGGGCGTCGTCTTCGCGCTGATCGGGCTGCAGCTGCGCGGGATCCTCGCCGGGCTGGGCGGCCGCTACTCCGCCGGCCAGCTGGTGCTCTACGCCGCGCTTGTGGTCGGCGTGGTGATCGCGGTGCGCTTCATCTGGGTGTACCCCGCCACCTACCTGCCACGGCTGATCTCCCGGCGGATCCGCGCCCGCGAACCCTACCCGCCGTGGCAGGCGCCGGCGCTGGTCTCCTGGGCCGGGCTGCGCGGTGTGGTCTCGCTCGCCGCCGCGTTCGCGGTACCGCTGACCGCGGGCAGCCGGCCGTTCCCCGGCCGGGATCTGATTCTCTTCCTCACCTTCGCGGTGATCGTGGTGACGCTGCTGTTGCAGGGACTGACCCTGCCCTGGGTGAGCCGGCTGCTGCGGCTGGGTGGGATGCAGGACGACGTGACGCTGCTGGAACAGGCGGGGGCCGAACACACCACCGCCCGGCTGGCCCTGGTCCGGCTGGACCAGATCGCCGCCCAGGGCATGCTGCCGGACGAGGTGGAGCAGCGGCTGCGGCGGGACCTGGAGGAGCGGGCCCGCCGGGCGCACGCGGTACTCGGGCCGGGGGCCGATGACGAGCACCTGCCGGAGCTGGTCGAGGGTGCGGTGGTCGCGGCGGCCAGCTATGCGGAGGCGCGCCAGGAACTGTTGCGGCTGGAGCGTACCGAGGCGCTGCGCATGTGGCGCGAGGGCGAGATCGGCGACGCCGCGCTGCAGGCGCTGCAGCGCCGGCTGGACCTGGAGGAGCAGCAGATCATCTAGCTGCCGGGGCGGGGAACCCGCCCCGGCGAGCGCTATGTACGCGAGCGCCAGCCGCGCCCTACGGCAGCAGGCCCGGGTTCCCGGCGATCGCGGCGATCTGCGCCACCGTGAAGATCGGTCGCGTCAGTGGCGGGTGATGCGGCGGCTCGCTGACGGTCTGGCCACCGTACTTGAAGGCCTGCACCTGACCGTCCGGGTGGTACGCGGGCACACCCTCCTGTGCGGTGATGGTCAACCATCCGCCATCCAGGGACCGGGTTGCGATCATCACGTCGCCCCGGGTGGCGTCGTGCTCGGTGCTGACCCGGACCGGTACGCCCGCCACCATGACCACCTGGCAGTTGGTGTCGGGCACCGCCGGATCGTCCACCAGGCCCGAGAGTCGGGCGCTGACCGCTGCCGAGCACAGGTCGCCGGTGGGTGCCGGTCGCCAGTCCACGTTGAAGGCTGAGACCAGCTCGCCCTGGCGTCCCCCGGCGGAGATCAGCAGCGGTATGACGGAGGAGTACTTCGCATCCTCGGGCGCGCTGGGGCGCGCTGGGGTCAGCCCGGAGCCGGGGCGTGTCCGGCCCGGTGTCGGCTTCGCCGTGCGCGAGTCGGCGCTCGACGGCCAGTTCGTCACCACGTCCCACTCGCTCGGGACGGTGTACCCGGCGGGTACCGCCGCCGTGAGGATCTGCACGATCCGCGGGGCCTGTGCCTGCGCCTGGCGCCACGTCGGGGCCTTCGGTGGCGCGTGTGTCGGGCGGCCGGGCGAGCCCGCCGTGGCCACCGGTGCCGGTCCCGCACCGGCGAGCGCCGGTACCAGCAACGCCATCACGGCCGCTGCCGCCACCGCCATACCGGTACCGGCACCCGCCGCCCAGGTACGGCGCCGAGCCGACCGGCGGGCAGCGGTCAACACCTCGTCCACTTCCCGCATCGGTGGCGCCGGCGCGTTCAGTACCGCCGCGCAGATCTCCTTGACCTCGTTCATGTCCGTCCCCCTAGAGTCACATCCACATCCAGCGAGCCACCGAGAGCCCGGCGCAGATCGGCCAACCCGTCCGAGGTCTGGCTCTTCACCGTGCCCGCGGTGCAACCGAGGATCTCGGCGGTCTGCTCGACGGAGAGGTCCAGCCAGAACCGGAGCACCAGCACCGCGCGGCGGCGCTTCGGCAGATCCAGCAACGCGGCGTGCAGCACCAGCCGCCGGTCGGTATCCGGATCCTGGGCGGCGACCCGTTCGAACGTGGCACTCTCCGGCGCGGTGGAGTGTTCCCGGCGCCACGGCCGGCGGCGCTCATCCAGGAACGCCCGCAGCAGCACCCGGCGGGCGTACTGGTCGATGACCTCGTGCCGCTCGACCCTCGCCCACGCCCGGTACAGCTTGATGAACGTGATCTGGGTCAGGTCCTCGGCGAGATGCCAGTCGCCGCAGAGCAGGTATGCCGTACCGCGCAGCTGGTCGCCGCGGGCCGCATAGAAGGCGGTGAACTCGTCCTCATCCGAGCGGCGGCGGCGGCCATACGATCCCATCACACCCGGCCTCCGTCCGCGATTGTCTCGGCTGCTTAAGACACGAGGCAACCGGGCCCAGAGGTTGGTCAGGTGACAGGTTCGTCGGGTGAGAGGCTGGTCGGGTGTTCGAGGAACGCCCCTCGCGCCTGCCCGGCGCAGTGGTGTGGCGCCGGCGACCCGGGCCGACCACACAGCCGCAGCGCATCCTGCCCGACGGCTGCATGGACCTGATGTGGTACGGGGACCGGCTGGTGGTCGCCGGCCCGGACACCACCGCCTGGATGTCGACCGCCCCGCGCGGCGCCGCCGTCACCGGGGTGCGCTTCCCGCCCGGAACCGGCCCGTCGGTCTTCGGCGTGCCGGCTCGGGAGCTGCTCGGCCAGCGGGTACCGCTGGCGGATCTGTGGCCGGCCGGCGAGGTAGGGCGACTGGCGGAACAGGTGTCCCAAGCCGAGGGTCCGGGGCTCGCGCTGGAACGGATCGCGGCCGGCCGGCATCCCGAGCCCGATCCGTTGATCGGCGAGGTCGTGACGCGGCTGCGGACCGGCGCGACGGTCGCCGGTATCGCCGAGGCGATCGGACTGGGCGAGCGCCAGCTGCACCGGCGCAGCCTGGCCGCGTTCGGCTACGGGCCGAAGACGCTGGAGCGGATCCTGCGGCTGCACCGCGCGCTGGGCCTGGTCCAGCGGGGGATCCCGTTCGCCAGCGTCGCGGCCACCGCCGGGTACGCCGACCAGGCGCACCTCGCTCGCGATGTGAAGGCACTGGCCGGCGTACCGCTGCGCGAGCTCATCTCAGCCTGACCATCCACAGTGGACAACCGCGCCTGGCGGGACCGCCTGCCGGCTAGAGTGCCGGATGCAACAGCACCTTGGTCCAGCCGTCGTCCCGCTGGTCGAAGTGTTGGTAGCCCTCGGGCGCCTGGTCCAGCGGCAGCTCATGGGAGACGAGCGAGGACGGGCGGGCCCGGCCGGCGATGATCAGGTCGCGGAGCAGTTCGTTGTACCGCTTGACCGGGCACTGCCCGGTGCCCATGTGCTGGCCCTTGCTGAAGAACATGCCGTAGTCGAAGCCGATGCGGCCATGCTTGGCGGGTTCGGTGGCCGCCCCCGGGTCGTCCGGTCGGTAGACACCGACCACGCCGATGCCGCCGGCGCTGCGTACCGCGCCGACCAGGTTGTCCAGCACCAGTTCCGGATGTTCCTGGCCGGTCGGGTCGTGTGCCTGGTACCCCACCGCCTCCACTCCGCAGTCGGCGCCGGTACCGCCGGTGGCGTCGGCGATCTGTTGCACCGGATCGGCCTGGCTGAAGTCGACCGGAGTCGCACCGACCTTGTCGGCCAGCGCCAGCCGGTCGGGTTCCTTGTCGACGACGAAGACCTGGGCCGCACCGCGGAGCATCGCGCTGTGCGCGGCGAGCAGGCCGACCGGGCCGGCACCGAAGACGGCGACCGTGTCGCCCGGTTGCATCCCGGCAAGCTCGGTACCGTGCCACCCGGTCGGGAAGATGTCCGAGAGCATGGTGAAGTCGGTCTCGTGGTCCTCGCCGGGCGGCAGCTGCAGCAGGTTGAAGTCCGCGTACGGCACCCTCAGGTACTCTGCCTGGCCGCCATCGTACGGTCCCATGTTGGCGTACCCGTACGCGCCGCCGTCCACTCCGGGCACCGGGTTGGTACGCAGGCAGAAACTGGTCTGGCCGCGCACACAGTTGCGGCAGGTGCCGCAGGAGATGTTGAACGGTACGGATACCCGGTCGCCGACCCTGACCCGGTCGACCGCCGCACCCACCTCCTGCACGATGCCCATGTTCTCGTGGCCCAGGATCTTGCCCGGCTCGACGCTCGTGCGCCCCTCGTACATGTGCAGGTCCGAACCGCAGATGTTGGTGGTGGTGATCCGTACGATCGCGTCGGTGGGGGCCTGGACCTCCGGGTCCGGCCGCTCCTCCACCGCGACCTCCCGCGGCCCCTTGTACACCACGGCTTTCATCTGGATCCCCTCTCGGCTCGGCTGAGATACCGTCATTTTCTGCTACCCACTGCCGGTTCGTGGAAACGATCCGGCCGCGGTGGCTCGGCTCTCCGGCGGTAGCCGCTGACCATCCATAGTGGACACTTCGGTCGCGCGCCGCGGAGAAGCTGTCGGCCGCAGGTGGCAGCTGCCGCCGGGCTGCGCTATGAGGCCGCTTCGGCGCTGCTGGCCGCCGGTAGTCCGGTCGATGCGGTGAACCGGCGCGGCGCGACCGTTCTGCACTACGCCTGTGACCCGCGGCCGTCGTCACCGACCTGGGACCCGGCCGCTCAGCGGCGGATCAGCCGGACGGCGTTGGCGGCCGGCCACTCGTAGGCCTACCGGCGGAGCCTGCTCGCCGACCGTGTCGAGACAGCCTCACCCAACCGCGACGTCCGGCTCCCTCCACAATGGACAGCAGAGGTTGACACTGAGACATTGACAGGTAGATCATGTCATGTCATCTTCTCCGGATGAGGTGGATTCTGCTCGCCGCCGGAGTCGCCGTCGTGATCGCCGCCCCAGCCGCCTTCGTCATGCTGCGCCGCCGCAGCGTCGCGCACCGGCTCGCCCTGGCGGCATCCGGCATAGATGAGCATGGGTACGTCCGGATCGGTGGGGTGGACCAGTGGGTGCAGATCCGCGGCGCCGACCGGGCCAACCCGGTCCTGCTGATGCTGCACGCTCATGGTTCCTCGATGATCCCGCTCACGCCGCTGTACGCCGCGTGGGAGAAGCAGTTCACCGTGGTGCTGTGGGACCGGCGTACGGTCGGCCGCACCCGCCGCGCGGCTCCCCGCTCCGCCGACGCGGATTGGACCTTCGACCGCTTCATCGCCGACGGTATCGAGCTGGTCGAACACCTCCGGCAGCGGCTGGGACAGCAGCGAGTCGTGCTCGCGGCGCACTCCCAGGGCACCGTGATCGGCGTCGGCATGGCCCGCCGCCGACCCGACCTCTTCCACGCCTACGTCGGCATGGGCCAGATGGTGGACATGGCGCGCAATGAGTCGATCCTGTACGAGCGGCTGCTCGCCCGGGCGCGTGCGGCGGGCCGGCGCCGAGTCGCCCAGGGACTGGTCGCGCTCGGCCCACCCCCGTACGCCGACCGGGCGGCCTGGATCCGCCGGCTGCGGTACGCCTCGGCGCTCGACCCGGAGTGGCGCGCCTGGCAGAAGCTGGCGATCGCCCGGGTGCTGCTGATGCCGGGGTACTCGGTGCGGGACATCCTCGGCTGGTTCACCGATGTGATGGCCTTCCCGCAGCACCTGTACCAGGAGACGATGGCGGTCACGCCGCAGACTCTCGGCACCACCCTCGGCGTACCGGTGCTCCTCCTGCACGGCGCCCAGGACGCGTACGCCATCCCCGAGCTGGCCCGGGAGTACGTCGAACAGATCGAGGCGCCCGCCAAGGCGTACCTTCCGCTGGCCGGACTGGGGCACCTGGCACCGTTCCTCGCCCCCGATCGGATCCTGGCCGAACTGACCGCCCGGATCCCGGCCCGGCCGGCGAGTCAGCCCGGCCCCAACCCCGCCACCAGCTGACCACCAGCTGTCCACAATAGACGGTCAGCACGAAGGGCCCTCCTCCGTCCACATAGGACACGGCTGGGGTAGCGAACCTCGCCAGATCGGCGCCGAACCGCACGAGGCGCCGGTCGGTCGCGCGCTGCCCGACCCGTCGCCACCGCGACGCGCCGCGCCGGTACCGCCGAAACATCGGCGTAACCGTCATTGACCAGCCGCAACCATTGTAGGTATAACGGTAATACCAATAACTCGGAGGATCACATGGCCAAGAGCGGACGCGTCTTCCTGCGCGGTATCACCTCGGAGACGTACGGCCTGAAGGAGTTCCGTCGCCGGCAACTGGCCGCGCCCCGGGTCCGCGACGACACCGTGGTGACCGACGACGCCAAGGTCGCCCACTCCGGCGACTCGGCCCAGTCCCGCACCTGGTGGCGGATGGGGCCCGGTGACGACCCGTTCCTCACCCAGAGCCTCCAGGTGCACTTCGTGGAGCTGCCACCCGAGTCGTCCAACCACGGGCACGGGCACCAGAACGAGGCGGCGTTCTACATCCTTCAGGGCAAGGGGTACGAGATCCACGACGGCCAGCGGTACGACTGGGAAAAGGACGACCTCGTCCTGGTACACACCGATTCGGTCCACCGGCACTTCAACCCGTACGGCGAGACGGCGCGTTGCCTGGTGATGAAGGCGAAGTCCCTGTGGATGTACCTGGGCCTGCTCCAGCAGGGCCGCAGCGGGCCGGTCGAGGAGGAGGACCGCTTCGGCCCGCGCGAGGACTGGAGCCAACTCTGGA
>JAFMQQ010000644.1 GCA_017354595.1 Micromonosporaceae bacterium | reverse complement strand
TCGCCCGGCACCGGGTGTACCTCACCAAGCTCGCCGCAGCCCTGGTGTTCTGCGCCGGCCTCACGGTGTTGCTGTTGCTCCTCGGTACGGTGGCCGCCGTCGCGCTGCCCCATCCGGCCGGCCCGGCTCTGACCACTGTGGACACCAACCGGAGTATCGTTGCGCTGGATCCGGGCGGCTGGCTGCTTCGCGTCGCCGCGGCCGGAGGGTACCTGATGCTGTGGTTGTCAGCCCTCGCGGCCATCGGCGTGCTGGCCGGACTGCTCACCCGGTCCGCGGTTGGCGGCGTCGGTCTGGCCATCGGCTACCACCTGGTGGCTACCGTGCTCACCCAGCTGACCTCGCTGCGCGCCATCCACCCCGCCCTGCTGCCGTACTGGCTGGGCCGCTGGACAACCGTGGCGCAGACGCACCCCCACTGGGCGAGCCTCGCGGAGGGTGCCGCGTGCGCCGGCGGGTACCTCGTTGCGGCCACGCTGATCGGGCTGGTCCGCCTGCGCCGTCAGGATGTCACCGCGTAGCGCTCACGACCAGGTGAGTTCGACCGGCAGGCCGAGGTAGCGGCCGTAGCCGGCGAACGCCGCCTCTACCGCGGTGCGGTCGGCTGGCGACAGGTCGGCCAGCGCGGTGACCGTGACCGCGACCGTCGCCCGCTTCAGCCTGCGCCGCCAGGTGCCGACCACCCGCCCGCCGAGCACCAGTGTCGGTTGGAACATCCCGTTGCCACCCGGGACGATCGCCTGCATGTGCTCGGCATCGAGCATCATGCTCCGGTCCTTGAAGCCGAGCATGTATTCGTCGAAGCCGGGCAGGGCCAGTGCCGGCCGCTTGCGCCGGGCCGGTCGCGCCGCCCCGACCAGCCGCGCCTCGAGCAGCGCCCGGTCGGCGTACATCTCCGCACCGTCCACAGTGACCGGTGCCAGTGAGTCGCCGGCGGCGGCGATACCGCGCCGGCAGTCCGCCATGGTCAGCCCGGTCCAGCCGGCGAAGTCCTGCCGGGTGGTGGGGCCGTGGCTGCGGAAGTACCTGGTGGCGATGGTCGCCAGCGCCTCGTCCCGATCCGGCCGGTTCGGCTCGGGTACGCACTCGTCCAGCAGCATGAACGCCTGCTCGTTGCCGATGTTGGGGGCGAAGCAGGTGACCTGGCTCTGGCTGGCGTACCAGAGCAGGTGGTACCCGAGCTGGCCGGTGACATCGATCCCGGCGTCGCGCAGCGCGTCCAGGCACTGGGCCCGGGTCAGCCGCTTGCCACCGGCCAGGACTGCGCCGAGCACATCGACGGCCGCGTTGGCCGTCTCGGTGGCCAGGCCGAGCCCCTCGCGCCGCTTGGCGGCACCGGCGAGCGCCCGTACGCCCATCAGGTCGAGCATCCAGTGCGCGTCCGGTGGCGGTACATAGTGGACGGTGCCGCGCATCGGCCAGGTGCGGATCGCCTCGCCACGCTCGAACGCGGCATCCAGGTCGGCGAGGGTCAGCGCGGGCAGCCGTACCCCGAAGGACCAGGCGGCGCTGGCGGCGTCCTGCGCCTGCATCGCCCCGAACCAGGTCACCACACCGGCCACAGTGGACGGCGCCGGCTCGCCGGCGTAACCGGCCGGGCGCGGCGCCAGCAGCAGGCTCACCATCCGCAACGCGAGGGCGTCGGCGCGGGTCAACTCCACGCCGCCCACCCTACAGTCGGTCGCCGCCACCGAACCGGGGCCAGCGGGCCGCGACCAGCCGCCGGATCCGCGAGGTGAACGGGATGGCCAACCAGCACAGGTATGCCCAGCGGGTGAGGTAGGCGAGCGGGATGGAGACCAGAAACGCCACCGCGAACGCGGTCAGGCGGTAGTAGCTGCGGGTGAACAGCGACCGGGGGGTGCCCTCGCGGGCCAGCCCGTGCCGGTCCATTTCGTGTACGGCCAGCAGGAAGAAGATCGCCGCGAGTGCCTGGACGCCCGCGTAGATGGTGAGCCGGCCGGCGAACGCGCGGTCGCCCACAATCACCCGGGTGGCGAACGGTGTCAGTACGACCATCAACAGCCACAGCAGGTTCCACCGGGTCAGCGCGCCGCCCAGGCGCCCCAGGTGGCTGAAGACCCGGTGGTGCAACTGCCAGTGGCTGCCGATCACCGCGAAACTGATCAGGAACGCGACGTAGTCGGTCGCATCCTGGCGGAACTCGCGCCACAGGGCGGCATTGCTGTCGGCGACCGGTACCTTCAGATCGAGGGCCAGCAGGGTGATCGCGATTGCGACCACGGCGTCGGAGAAGAAGTTCAGCCGCTCCGCACTGATGATCTTCAGCTCGCGATCGGGTTCGGTACCCGGTTGGTTGTCGGTCTGCGCCACCCCGGCATTATGCGGGTCGGCACGGATCAGGTCCGCTGCAGGATCAACAGGAACTCGGCGGTGCCGCGGTCGGCGAGCGAACCGAGCCAGCCGTACCCCTTGGGCCGGGCGATGCCGTAGTCGGCGAAGGCGACTGGGAAGGTGCCGAGCACCGCGAGCTTCGCCCCGTCGCTGCGAACCGTCAGCGGTACGGTCACCATCCGGCCGACACCGTGCAGGGTGAGCCGACCGGCCGCGCGCAGGCTCGTCTGGTTGCCGTGCCGCAGCCCGCCGGCCAGCGGCACCGGGTCGGCCAGGGCCACCGTGGCGACCGGGAAGCGTTGCGTGTCAAGGCTTGTGGCGAACTGCGGCGCGGGCTTGGCGGTGCGGGTACCGGTGGTCAG